>DASQVF010000412.1:0-6132 GCA_035640915.1 Propionibacteriaceae bacterium | reverse complement strand
CCGCGGTCCCGGCGCTGGTAGCGCCGGGTCGGTCGCGGAGGGCGACCCAGTCCGCCAGGCCCTCCACCGCCCACAACGGGGCCGGCGACTCCGGGGACCGGGTGGCCAGGTGGACGATCTCGTGACGCACGATCTCGGCCAGCTGGCCGGGGGTGAGCAGGGTGCTGGACCGTGGGTTGACGACCACCCGCAACGGCGGCCGATCGCCCTCACCGACCTGGTGGGCCACGGCGGCGATCCCGGCGTACCGGTCGGCCGGCTGCCCGAGGACGGCCGCGAAGTCAGCCGGCGTGGCCGGCACCTCGACCACGACGTCGCCGACCCACTCCGTCACCCCGGCCGGCAGGTCGGCGCGTACGGCGGCGGCCGCCGACCGCACCACACCCAGCCAGTGGTCGACCGGCTGACCGGACCCGGCCAGCACGGTGACACGCTCCTGCTGCGAAATGCTCAGCGGGCCGAGCCACCAGCTCGGCTGCTGCGCCGGCGGTGTGGCCGGCGGACCGTCCAGAGTGCCGGCCAGCCGGGCCTCGCCGGACTCCGGGACGAAGGTGAGCCAGACGCGGTGCAGGGCCGGATGCTTGTCGCCGGACAGCCGCCAGCTGACGAGCACCGGCTGGACCCACGCGTCCGGACCCAGTTCGGTTTGACGGCCGGGCGACAGTGGCCGCTCGTCCGGCTCGGGGAGGAAGGACAGCTCCGCGAGCGGGAGGGTGCTCAGGTTGGTGTAGAGCAGCCCGGCCCGGCTGGAGAAGGCCGGGTCCCGGCCGGAGACCAACCCGACGAAGGCCGGCCGGTCGTCGCCCAGCGCGGCCCGGGCCAGGCCGTCGACGGTGCGTCGGACCTCCGACAGCCGGTTCGCCGTGGTCGGGGCGACGCTCGGAGCGGACGAAGGAGCCGGCGACCCCACACAGCCGGCGAGAACCAGGACCGCCGCTACCAGCGCGGCAAGGCGGCGGACCCTGGTGGAGAGGTCAGCCCGGACGCTTGGCGCCGGTGTACGGCATCGAGCCGAGGGGCGCGTACTCAACCGACTTCCCGGGCCGTGGCGAGTGGATGATCTGGCCGTTGCCGGCGTACAGGGCGACGTGACTGATCGGCGAGTAGTAGAACACCAGGTCACCAGGCTGCAGGTTACTGCGGGATACGTAGCTGCCGGCCCCGTACTGACTGCGGGACGAGCGCGGCAGGCTCACGCCGACCGACTTCCAGGCGGCCGAGGTCAGGCCGGAGCAGTCGAAGGCATCCGGCCCGGCCGCTGCGAAGCGATAGGGGTCGCCCAGCTGGGACCGGGCGTAGGCGACTGCACGGGCGCCCTTGCCGCCGCTGCTCGGTGGTGCCGACGCGTCGTCGCCCTCCTCCTTGGTCGCGGTGGACCTTGTCTTGGTCTCGGTGGACCTGGTCTCGGTGGACCTGCTCTCGGTCGTCGTCCTGGTCCTGGTCCGGGTGGTGGTGGCCGGAGTGTTGGACTCCGCGTCCCGCTGGGCGGCGGCCGCTGCCCGCCGCTCCTCCTCTTCGATCTTGCGGCGCTCCTCAGCGGTCAGCTTGGCGAGGACCCCCTTGGACTCCTCGATCTTCTTGTCCGAGGCGGCTCGCAGCGCCTTGAGCTGCTCTTCCTGCTCGGCGAGCGCGGCGAGGTCGGCCTTGGAGGTCAGCTCGAGCTGGGAGAGGGTCGCCTGCTGCCGCTGGTAGTCCTGCAGCACCGAGTTCTGGTTCTCGCTGACCTTCTCGACGGTGGAGATCTGGCTCAGGAAGCCCTCGGTGTCGGAGGTCACGAACAGCTGGGCAGCAGTGTCCAGGTTGCGGTTCTGGAACTGGGCGAGAGCGACCTGCCCGACCTGGAACTTGAGCTTCTTGACCCGCTCGGACTGGGCCTTGGCGTCAGCCTGCCGGAGCTTGAGCTTGGCCCGGCCCTTGCTGAGCTGCTCGGAGATCTCGACGTACTCCTGGTCGATCGCCGACGCATCGGTCTGCAGCTGGGCGATCCGCGCCTTGGCCTCGGCAACGGTCAGCGGTGGCTCCGCCATCGCCTGCGGACCGCCGCCGGCCAGCAGGACCGCGGTCAGGCCGAGCGAGGTCGCAGTCACGGCGGCCCAGCGAGCGAACGGACGAATCGAGATTGCGCGGCGCGCATGGTCACAGCGTGGACTCACGCGGACTGTCCCCTCCACCAAGAAAATCCCTGACTACACGTATGGCAATTCCCCGTGCCGTCCGCGGCGGAGCAGAGTTGGTGGCTCGCTCGTGACCCGGACCGTGCGTCACACCTTAGGTCACGATTTGGTCACTGGCAAACCGGTGGTGAGTGTGTCTCACTGCATGTCGGTCAGGCGTGTTCCGACCAGTTGAAGGGGGCCTGGACCGGACGCGCCGGCCGAATGCCGGGAATGAGCCGCAGCGGCGGCACCAGACCGGACTCGGCCAACGCCGAGAGAGCGGCCTGCTCCCCTTCGTCCAGGTCGACCGATCCGCCCGGGGTGCCGATCAGCACGCTGATCACGCAGTCCGAGCAGGCCGGTCCCCGCGCGACACAGCTGTCGCAGTCCACATGCAGCACATCCATCTCGATCAGCCTTCCCTCGCTCCGCCGTCCCGCGCTGATCCCCACGATGCCGGCCACCACTGACAGTTCGGAGCACTACCGTGGCGCGATGAGCCCGAGGACTCGGGAGACCTACTCTCACGGCCACGCCGAGGCGGTGCTACGGTCCCACCGCTGGCGGACCGCGGAGAACTCGGCGGGCTACCTGCTTCCCCTGCTTCGCCGCACCGACCGGCTCCTCGATGTCGGCACCGGCCCGGGCACGATCACCGCCGACCTCGCCGCCCGGCTCTCGGCAGGGTCGGTGACGGGGCTGGACAACGCCCCGACCGCCGTGGCCGAGACCCGCCGGTTGGCGGCCGATCGCGGCCTTCGCAACCTGACCGTGACCAACGCCAGCGTGTACGCGTTGCCGTACGCCGACGGGGCCTTCGACGTGGTGCACGCCCACCAGGTGCTCCAGCACCTGGCCCACCCGGTGGCGGCGCTGCGCGAGATGGCCCGGGTCTGCGCGCCGGACGGGATCGTCGCCGCTCGGGACGCGGATTACGCGGCCATGACCTGGTACCCGGAGCGACCGGAACTGCGGCGCTGGATGCAGCTGTACCAGCAGGTCGCGCGCCACAACGGCGGAGAGCCGAACGCCGGTCGTCGACTGGTCGGCTGGGCCCGGGCCGCCGGGTTCACCGCGGTGACCGCCACGGCCTCCGCCTGGTGCTTCGCCGACGGCGAGGACCTGGAGTGGTGGTCGGACACCTGGGCGGACCGGCTGCTGGGCTCGAGCTTCGGCGAGCAGGCCGTGCGGCTGGGGTTCACCGACGCCGACGAGCTGACCGGCCTCGCGCGGGCCTGGCGGAGCTGGGCGACCGCACCGGACGCCTGGTTCGCGGTCCTGCACGCTGAGGTCATCTGCCGGCATCGCGCCTAGCCAGGTCGGATATAGGCACTCCCAACCGAATGTTAGGTACCCTATGCATCAGGTCTTACCAATTCGGGGGGTGGTGACCATGGCGCGAGCACGCCGCGCGAAACCGCGTCGTTCGCGGGCTCTGATGATCGGTCTTCTCGTCGTCGCGCTGTTGGCCGGCGCCGTAGTCGCGGCGCTGCGGCTCTGGCCCGGCACGCTCACCGCGATCGGCCCCATACCCTCTCCGGCGGCGGTCACCCCGCCCCCGGCAGCCGAACCGAGCTCGACCACGCCCGCTACCGCGCCGACGCCGTCCGCGTCGGCCGAGCCGACCCCGACCGCCCGGCCGGCCAGCGACCAGGCGGTGCGGGCGATGGAGTCCTGCCGGAACCGGGTGCAGGCGGCCGACGAGGTGCTCGAGCAGGCCCGGACGGGAATCAGCCACTGGGAGGCGCACGTCGGCGCCGAGCGGGACGCCCAGAAGGGCGCCATCACGGTGGAGCGCCGGCAGGCCATCTTCAAGGAGACCCGGCTGAAGGGCCCGGCGGACCAGAAGCGGTACGCCGATGCCCAGCGGGCGTACGACCGGGCGGGCGACGCCTCCTGCGACAGGGCCGAGGGCGCCGATGCGAAGGTCACCGCCACGCTGACCGCCTGCCGCGAGCGGGCAACCGCCCAGACACCGGTGCTGAAGGCGGCCGCAGCGGCGATGGGCGACTGGAAGAGCCACCTGGCCGCCATGCAGCGGTCCCGCGAGATCCACGTCGACAACGCCCAGCAGATCTGGCTGGACGCGTACCGCGCCGCTCCCAAGAATCTCGACGCCTACCAGAAGGCGCTGCGGGACTTCGACGCGCCGCGCTGCTGAGTCCCGCCGCTGTCAGACCCCGGCTCTACTGTCCGGGGCATGGCACCGGTCGCCACACAGGCCTCATTCGATGACTTGGGTGTCCATCTGTCCCAGGTGAGCTTCTGCGTCGTCGATCTCGAGACGACCGGTGGTGCGGACACCGACAAGATCACCGAGGTCGGTGCGGTCAAGGTCTGCGGCGGCGAGGTGCTCGGAGAGTTCCAGACCTTGGTGAACCCGCGGTCACAGATCCCGCCGCTGATCGCGGTGCTGACCGGCATCACCAACTCGATGGTGGCCGAAGCCCCTCCGCTGCGGCAGGTGCTGCCGGCGTTCCTCGCCTTCGCCCAGGGCAGCGTGATCGTGGCGCACAACGCGCCGTTCGACACCGGTTTCCTGCGCCGGGCCTGCGACGCGCTGGGCTATCCGTACCCCCGCTGGCCGGTGCTCGACACGGCGAGCCTGGCCCGCCAGATTCTGCTCCGCGACGAGGTGGCCAACTGCCGCCTGGCCACGCTCTCCCGGCACTTCCGGGCGGCTACCACGCCGAACCACCGCGCCCTGGTCGACGCCCGGGCCACGGTGGACGTGCTGCACGGGCTGATCGAACGGGTCGGCAACCTCGGTGTCCACACGCTGGAGGACCTGCAGGAGTTCAGCCGCCGGGTCTCACCGCAACGGCGAGCCAAGCGCACCTGGGCCGCCGGGCTGCCGGACCGCCCCGGCGTCTACCTCTTCGTGGCCGAGCACGGACCGCAGCGGCACGTCCTCTACGTCGGCAAGTCCAAGAGCATCCGGACCCGGGTCCGCAGCTACTTCACCGCCGCCGAGAAGCGGCCCCGGATCGACGAGATGGTACGGCTGGCGACCGGGGTCGAGGCGGTGCCGTGCCTGACCGCGCTGCAGGCCGACGTGACCGAGCTGCGGCTGATCGCCGCCCACGCACCGCGCTACAACCGTCGGTCCAAGTTCCCTGAGCGCACCTCCTGGATCAAGATCACCGACGAGGCGTTCCCGCGGCTGTCGGTGGTTCGCGAGGTGCGCGGCGACGGTGCCACCTACTTCGGCCCGTTCAGCCGTCGGCAGGCCGCCGAGGACGTGGTGCTGGCGATCTATGACGGCTTCCCGATCCGTCAGTGCACTCCACGGCTGAGCGCCTCGACTCCGACCAATGCCTGCGCGCTGGCCGGGATGGGTCGGTGCTGCGCGCCGTGCGATCGGACGACCAGTCGGGGCGAGTACGCCGACCTGGTGGAACGGGTCCGGGCGGCCCTGGCCACCGACGCCCGGCCGGCGGTCGCCGGGGTGCAGGCCCGGCTGCGCCGGCTGGTGGAGCAGCAGCGCTACGAGGAAGCGGCCACGATCCGGCGACGGCTGGAGACCCTGCTGCGGACCGGGGCGCGATTCCACCGGGTGCGCAGTCTGGCCGCCTGCCCCGAGATCGTCGGGGCCCGCCGGGAGGGACCGAACTGGGAGATCCACGTCATCCGGTACGGCCGGCTGGCCGCAACCGGTGTGGCGACGCCGAGCGAGGTGCCGCAGGCGGTCGCTCGGGCCGTCCGGGCCGGTGCCGAGACGGTCACCCGGCCGCCGGACCCGCTGCCGGCCGCCGGCATCGAGGAGACCGAGCGGATCGCCGACTGGCTGGAGCAGCCCGGCGTACGGCTGATCGAGATCATCGGTGACTGGGCCTGGCCGCTGCATGCGGTGCTGGACCACGACGCGTTGGTGCACCATGCCCTGGGCGCTCGCTAGTCTCTGCACCCGTGCCGGTCTCCACCCGACTGCTGATGGTCATCACCGTGGTCCTGCTGGTCGCCGTGGTGGTCGCAG
>DASQVF010000411.1:0-2933 GCA_035640915.1 Propionibacteriaceae bacterium | reverse complement strand
ACATGGCGGCGAGTACCCGGACGATCAAGCCCGACGCGGTGTGCCTGGCGGCGCTCGACCTGGCCGAGCAGGCGGCGGTCGAGGCGGCCGGCGTGATGGGGGTCGGTGAGCACCTCGGCGCGGTGGCCGAGGACGACCGGGTGGTCAGTCACTTCTTCGCCTGCCCACACCCCGGCTACCGGGGCTGGCGCTGGTCGGTCACCGTGGCCCGGGCGTCACGGGCCCGGGTGGTCACGGTCGATGAGGTCGTGCTGCTGCCCGGCGAGGGCGCACTGGCGTCTCCGGACTGGGTGCCCTGGGCCGATCGGATCCAGCCGGGCGACGTGACGTCCGGCCTGCTGATGCCCACGGCCGCCGACGACGTACGCCTGGAGCCCGGCTACACCGGGGGTGAGTCCGCCAAGGACGCCGACCCGGCCGAGGAGAGCGTGATCCGGGCGGTGGTGGCCGAGCTGGGTCTGGGTCGGGAGCGGGTGCTGTCCCAGGAGGGACGGGACGAGGCGGCGGAGCGCTGGCTGGCCGGACCCGGCGGGCCCGACAACCAGATGACCAAGCAGGCGCCTGACGTGTGCGAGACCTGCGGCTTCTTCGTCCGGCTGCAGGGCCAGCTGGGCGTGCTCTTCGGGGTCTGCTCCAACGCGTACTCCGCCTCGGAGTCGTCGGTGGTGAGCGTCGACCACGGCTGTGGGGCGCACTCGAACCTGCCTGCCGAGGAGCGGGCGGAGGAGCTGCCCGCGCCGGTGTGGGAGACCATCGAGTGGGACGCCCCGATCTCGCTGTTCGACTGAGCCGGCGATGGCCGACCGGCAGCCGGCGCACCTGACCGAGATCCAGGAGGTCCGGCAGGTCGTCGCCGCCTACGTCGCCGCCGGGGCCGACGAGTCGGTCCAGCGGGTGATCACGGCGGTGCACCGGCTGTCCCGGCGACTGAACCGCTGGTACGACCGGCAGCTCGCCGCCCTCGGCATCAGCGCGGGCGAGTGGACGGTGCTGGAGCAGCTGGCCCGTAGCCCGGACGAGGCGCCGCTGACCCCCAGCGAGCTGGCTGCGGCGGCCAACGTCGCGCCGTCGTCGATGACCCACCGGCTCGACCGCATGCTGGAGCGCGGCCTGATCGAGCGGTACGCCGATCCGGAGAACCGGGTCCGGGTGCGGGTGCGGCTGACCGACGCCGGGTACGGGTTGTACGCCCAGGCGATCCGCGAGGCGGACCTGGTCGAGGCCGACCTGTTGGCCGGGCTCACCGAGCGGCAGGTGCAGACTCTGGCCGGCCTGCTGGAGAAGGTGCTCGCCGGCCTGGACGAGGCCGAGCTCTAGGCCACCGTGTGCCGGGCGTCTCCGGACTGGGGTTCCGGAGCGTACGCGGACCGGGCGATGGTCGCCGAGCAGAGGGCCACCACGGCCAGCACCAGCGCAGCGCCCACGGTGGCCACGGTGGTCAGGCTGTTGGTGAAGGCCGCCCCGGCGGCGACCAGCAGCCGTTCGCCGGCCGAGCCGCCCAGCTCCGTGGCCGCCTCGGCCGCCCCGGTGATGCCGGACAGCGCGGCGTCCCGGCTGCCCTCCGGTACGGCGTCGCCGGCGCGGGCGAGTGAGGTCCGGTAGACGATCGACCCGATGCTGCCCAGGATCGCGATGCCGAGGGCGATCCCCAGCTCGTTGCTGGTCTCGGAGATCGAGGCGGCTGACCCGGCCTTGGCCGGTGGGGCCGACCCGACGACCAGATCGGTACCCAACGTCACCGCGCCGCCGATCCCTCCGCAGGCCAGAGTGAAGCCGACGACCAGCGTGGCGAGACCACCGTCCGCGGTCGTCCGGCTGATCACGGCGAACCCGATCGCCGTGATCAGCACGCCGAGCGTGACCAGCAGGCCGGGACGGATGCGGCGGGCCAGGATCGGAGCCAGCAGGGTGCCGATGATCATGGCGATCATCTGTGGAACCAGCCACAGCCCGGCGACGAACGGCGTCAGGCCGGCCACGAGCTGGAGCCAGAGCGAGATGAACAGGAAGATGCCGCCCATCAGCATCGCGGTGACGATCATCATCACCAGGGTCACGCTGAACGGCAGGCTGCGGAACAGCTGCAGGTCGACCAGCGGGCTGGCGGTGGTCCGCTGCCGTCGCACGAAGATCACCGCAACGACGATCCCGAAGACCATGGCCACCGCCGGCAGCGGCTCCGCGCCGGCCCGCGCCACCTCCTTGAGTCCGTAGATGAACGGCAGGAGGGCCAGCAGCGAGAGCGCCACGCTCCCCAGGTCGAGCCGGGTGTTCTCCGGATGCCGGTACTCGGGCAGCAGCACCGGCCCGGCGGTCAGCAGGACGACCATCACCGGCACGGCGAGCAGGAACACCGAGCCCCACCAGAAGTTGGCCAGCAGCAGGCCGCCGATGATCGGCCCGACCGCGGTGCCGCCCATGAAGCAGGCCATCCAGACCCCGATCGCAAAGGCGCGCTGCTTCGGGTCGGCGAAGATGTTGCTGATCAGGGCCAGGGTCGATGGTGCGACGGTCGCGCCGGCGATGCCCATCAGCGCGCGGGCGGCGATCAGCATCTCCGGGCTGGTCGAGAACGCGGCCACCAGCGACGCCACCCCGAACAGCGCACCGCCGACCAGCAGCAGCCGGCGCCGGCCGATCCGGTCGCCGAGCGAGCCCATGGTGATAAGCAGCCCGGCGACCATGAAGCCGTAGATGTCGGTGATCCACAGCTGCTGGACCTGGTCGGCGCCCAGGTCCCGACTCAGGGCCGGCAGCGCGAGGTAGAGCACGCTCATGTCCAGCGAGATCAGGATGGTCGGCAGGGCCAGCACGGCCAGGCCGAGCCAGCGCCGGCGTCGCTCGCCGGCCGTCTCGGGGCAGGGGGCCTCGTCGCTCTCCTCGGTCCGGGTCTGTTCGTCGGCGCTGGTCACGAGCTAATGACCCGGCGCCGC
>DASQVF010000410.1:0-2579 GCA_035640915.1 Propionibacteriaceae bacterium | reverse complement strand
CGACCTCATTGAGAAGCGACCAGGTCTGCTCGGTCATCACAAGCTGGTCGTCGAGATTGCTCACGTTGGGGAGCGTAGAGGTGTGCGGCGCGGCCCGCAGCGAAGCGAGGACACGCGCCGCCGGCCGGCCGCTTGCGCCGGCCCTTGATCAAGAAGAGCGAGTACCGACAACGGAGCCGTCGACCTGCGCCACCCTCGAGTTGGCAACCGAGAGCATATAGGTGAGCAATTCGTGAGCAATCGAGTCGAGTTGCCGGTCGAGCAACCATCGTGGGGACACTGAAATCGCGTCTGACAAGCAACATTGATCGGCGCCCCGGGTAGGAGTCGAACCTACGCGCGACAGATTAGAAGGCTGCTGCTCTATCCACTGAGCTACCGGGGCCGACCGCGTACGCCGCTCGGCCGAGTCTAACCATCGGCGCGGTCGGTAGGTTCGACGAACGTGGCGACCGGCGGACGCTGGCGACCGCTGCCGGTGGCACCGACCCGGTTGCGGGATGTCGCCGTCGCCGCGTACGTCCCCACTCTGCTGGTGTCGCTCGGTCAGGGCGCGATCCTGCCTCTGGTGGCCCTGTCCGCCCGCGACCTCGGGGCGGGAGTCGGACTGGCCGCGTTCTTCGTCGCCCTGATCGGGCTGAGCCAGCTGGTCGGTGACCTGCCCGCCGGCGCGCTCGCCGCCCGGATCGGTGAGCAGCGGGCGCTGGTGATGGCCTGCGTCCTGGACGCCATCGCTCTGCTCGGTGCCTTCCTGGCCCCGAACCTGCTCCTGCTGGCGCTGGCCATCACCGCCTTCGGACTGTCCGCCTCGGTGTTCAGCCTGGCTCGGCTGGCCTACCTGACGGAGGCGATACCGATCGGCCTCCGGGCCCGCGGCATGTCCACCCTGGGCGGCACCTTTCGCGTCGGTGTGTTCGTCGGGCCGTTCGTGGGCGCAGCGCTGGTGTCCCGCTGGGGCATCTCGGCCGCGTACGCCTTCGCTGCCGCGGTCAGCCTGGCTGCGGCCATCGTCTGTGCGTTCCTGCCCGACGTGACGCGCGAGCAGCGCCGGGAGCGGGCCGCCGCTGACCGCCCGCACCGCTCGGTGTTCTCGGTGCTCACCGAGCACCGCCGAGTGCTGCTCACGCTGGGCATCGGCGTCCTGCTGATCTCGGCCGCTCGCTCGACTCGACAGTCGATCGTGCCGCTATGGGCCGACTCGGTGGGCATCGACGCCGCCACGGTCAGCCTGATCTACGGCATATCGGCCGGGGTGGACATGCTGCTGTTCTATCCCGGTGGCGCGATCATGGACCGGTTCGGCAGGGTCTACGTCGCGGTGCCCGCCATGGTGGTGCTCGGCCTGGGCTTCCTGCTGCTGCCGCTGACCGGCGCACCACTGGGGGTCACCGCGGTCGCCGCCCTGATGGGCCTGGGCAACGGGATCTCCGCCGGCGTCGTGATGACCCTCGGGGCCGACGCGGCGCCGGTCGCCGACCGGGCGCAGTTCATCGGCGGCTGGCGGGTGTGCAACGACGTCGGCAACGCGGCCGGCCCGCTGCTGGTCAGCGCGGTCAGCAGCGTCGCCCCGCTGGCCGCCGCCGCGGTCACCATGGGCATCCTGACCTGGGCCGGGTCCGCCTGGCTGGTCCGGTGGGTGCCCGCGTATGCACCCGATCGCTGAGCGGCTGCCTCTACAGTGGCGGGGTGCGGGACTTCGCCCTGGTCTGGGTCGACTGTGAGATGACCGGTCTTGACCTGACCTCGGACGCCCTGATCGAGGTCGCCGCGCTGGTGACCGACGCCGACCTCAACGTGCTCGGCGACGGGATCGACCTGGTGATCAAGCCCAGTGGCAGCGCTCTGGAGACGATGAGCGATTTCGTCCGGGAGATGCACCGCGGGTCCGGGCTGCTGGCGGCCCTCGACGACGGACTGGCCATGGCCGAGGCGGAGATCCGCATCCTGGACTACGTGCGCCAGTTCGTACCCGACCCGCGCAAGGCGCCCCTGGCCGGCAACACGATCGGCACCGACCGGGCGTTTCTGGCTCGGGACATGCCGGCCTTCGAGCATCACCTGCACTACCGCAGCGTCGACGTCTCGAGCATCAAGGAGCTGGTCCGCCGCTGGTACCCGCGGGTCTACTACCAGGCGCCCACCAAGACGGGGAACCACCGGGCACTGGCCGATGTGCAGGAGTCGATCGAGGAGCTGCGCTACTACCGGGAGGCAGTGTTCGTGCCGCAGCCCGGCCTGGACAGCGGAAGCGCCCGCACCGTCGCCCGCCGGCACCAGGGGACGCTCACCGGCGCCGTGCCGCCACCGCTACCCAAGGAGGAGTAAGGCATTTCGTACGCCGTCGGCCCGGCCGGTACACTTCACGCGGCGCGGGGCGTATGGGCCCGCCCATGGTGGGTGTAGCTCAGCTGGTAGAGCACCTGGTTGTGGTCCAGGAAGTCGCGGGTTCGAGTCCCGTCACTCACCCCACGTCGTTTCTTGCGCCTGGCCTGAGCGGGTGGCGCTGACCCCGGGGGCGAGCCGGCTCGGCAGGATCCGCCGCTGACCTTCCTGGTCTCCGACCCGCTGCTGGCGCGGGC
>DASQVF010000409.1:0-2963 GCA_035640915.1 Propionibacteriaceae bacterium | reverse complement strand
GACGCCGTGGCCTACATCGAGCGCGCCGCTTCCTGACCATGAGCTGAACCGCAAGGAGCTGATCGAATGTCACGGACCAGGGTGGTCATCACCGGGATCGGCGCCACCACGCCGCTCGGCGGGGACGCGCAGAGCACCTGGGACGGGTTGCTGGCCGGCCGTTCGGGCGTACGCGCGCTCGACGACGACTGGGCCGCTGACCTGCCCGTGAGGATCGCGGCTCCGGTCGCGGTCGACCCCGGTGAGGTGCTGGAGCGGGTGGAGGCCCGGAGGCTGGACCGTTCGGCCCAGCTCGCGGTCATCTCGGCGATGGAGGCGTGGCGGCACGCCGGCTACGGCCTCGGTGAGGACAACCCCGTCGACCGGGAGCGCCTCGGCGTGTCCATCGCCACGGGGATCGGCGGGCTGCACACCCTGCTCGGCCAGTGGGACATCCACAAGGAGAAGGGGGCCCGGAGGGTCAGCCCGCTAGCCATCCCGATGCTGATGGCCAACTCCTCCGCCGGGAACGTGAGCATCCGGCTCGGGGCCCAGGCCGGGGCGCACACGCCCGTGTCGGCGTGCGCCTCCAGCAACGAGTCGATCGCGCAGGGCCTGGACATGATCCGGCTCGGCCGCGCCGATGTCGTGGTGGTCGGCGGGACCGAGTCCTGCATCCACCCGATGCCGATCGCCTGCTTCGGCCAGATGCAGGCGATGAGCCGGCGCAACGACGAGCCGGAGCGGGCGTCCCGACCCTGGGACGTCGACCGGGACGGCTTCGTGCTGGCCGAGGGTGCCGCGATGTTCGTGATCGAGCGGCTGGAGCACGCCCAGGCCCGGGGCGCCCACATCTGGGGCGAGCTCGCCGGGGCGGGCATCACGGCCGACGCCCACGACCTGGTTCAGCCCAACCCCTCCGGCGTGACGCAGGTGCGGGCGATGTCCAATGCGCTCCGCGAGGCCGACCTCGCTCCAGGTGACATCGGGCACGTCAACGCCCACGCGACGGCCACGCCGCAGGGCGACGTGACCGAGGCCGGCGTGATCCGGCAGTCGCTCGGCCAGGACACCGAGGCGATCGTCACCGGCACCAAGTCGATGACCGGTCACCTGCTGGGCGGCGCCGGGGCGCTGGAGTCGCTGGCCACCGTGCTGGCGCTCTACTACCGCAAGGTGCCACCCACGATCAACCTGGACAACCCCGAGCCCGACCTGGGGATCGACATCGCCACCAAGGTCCGTGACCTGCCCGACGGGGACCTGGCCGCGATCAACAACTCGTTCGGCTTCGGTGGCCACAACGTGGCGGTCGCCTTCACCAACTCCTACGTGACGGGGGAACCCCGATGACGACCACCGCTCCCCCACCCACCGCCGCGGCGGCAACCCCGGCGCCGCCGACGGCCAAGGTCAAGATCCCGCGTGAGCAGGACCCCCGCAACCCCAACTTCCGGCTGCAGGCCCTGCTCGACCAGGGGTCGGTGGAGCTGATCACGCCCGACGACGACTCCGGGATGCTTGCCGCGGTCGGCACCATCAACGGCTGCCGGGTGGTCGCGTTCTGCTCCGACGCCACGGTGATGGGCGGCGCGATGGGCATGGACGGCTGCGACGTGGTGGTTCGGGCCTACGAGCGGGCCCTGCGCGACCGGGTGCCGATCCTCGGCATCTGGCACTCCGGCGGCGCCCGGCTGGCCGAGGGTGTGCTGTCCCTGCACGCGGTGGGGCGGATCTTCCACGCCATGACGCAGGCCTCGGGCAAGATCCCGCAGATCTCCATCGTGCTGGGGTTCGCGGCCGGCGGGGCGGCGTACGGACCGGCGCTGACCGACCTGGTCATCCTGGCCCCGGAAGGCCGGATCTTCGTCACCGGGCCGGACGTGGTCCGATCGGTGACCGGCGAGGACGTCGACATGCTGCGGCTGGGCGGGCCGGACACGCACGGCCGGCGCTCCGGCGTGGTGCACGTGGTCGCCGACGACGAGCCGCACGCCATGGCGCAGGGTCGGGCGCTGGCCACCCTGCTGGCCGACCAGGGCACCACCGCCGACCAGGTCGACGACGTGAACCTGGCCGCCCTACTGCCCGAGTCGGCGAAGCGGGCGTACGACGTGCACCCGCTGATCGACGGGGTGCTGGACGAGGGATCGACGGTGGAGCTGCACGCCCGCTGGGCCCCGAACGTGACCATCGCCCTCGGCCGGCTGGGCGGTCGCACCGTCGGGGTGGTTGCCAACAACCCGCTGCGGCTCGGAGGCTGCCTGGACTCGCTCAGCGCGGAGAAGGCAGCCAGGTTCGTCCGGATGTGCGACACCTTCGGGGTGCCGCTGGTGGTTCTCGTCGACGTGCCCGGCTACCTGCCCGGCGTCGGCCAGGAGTGGGACGGGGTGGTCCGGCGCGGGGCCAAGCTGCTGCATGCGTTCAGCGAGGCCGTCGTGCCGCGCGTGACCCTGGTGACCCGCAAGGCGTACGGCGGGGCCTACATCGCCATGAACGCCCGCTCCCTGGGCGCCACCCGGGTGTTCGCCTGGCCGGGCGCCGAAGTCGCCGTGATGGGCCCGATCGCCGCAGTGCGGATCCTGCACCGGCGCAAGCTGGCAGCGGTCGCCGACGACGTCCGGCCGCAGGTCGAGGCCGAGCTGGCCGCCGAGCACGAGCGCATCGCCGGCGGAGTGGAGAAGGCGGTCGAGATCGGCGTGGTCGACGAGATCGTCACTCCGGACCACACCCGGTCGGCGTTGGCCGCCGCCATCCGCGCGGCTGACACCGGCGAGCGCGGGGGGCACACCAACATCCCGCTTTAGTAGGCCGTCAGGATGTCCGCGCTCAGCCACGCGGCGTACCGTGTTGCCCGTGGAGATCGAAGCAGGCTCCCGCGACGAGTACTTCGCCGCCGTCGGTGACCGCGAACCCGAGCTGCGCGAGCTCGATGCTTTCATCCGAGAGCACGCGCCCGACCTGCCACCGGTGCTGGCCCAGAC
>DASQVF010000408.1:0-3235 GCA_035640915.1 Propionibacteriaceae bacterium | reverse complement strand
ACGCTGGCTGCGGAGCGTGCCCTGTCTCTACGACCTCACCCCGGACCACAACTTCACCCTCGGCTTCCCCTTGGGACTCGGCCCGCGGGTGGTGGTGGCCGCCGGCTTCTCCGGACACGGCTTCAAGTTCGTCCCCGTCGTCGGCGAGGTGGTCGCCGACCTGGTGACTACCGGCGAGACGGCGTTCGACCTGGATTTCCTCTCCCCCGCCCGCTTCACCCCTTAGGTTCGGCGGATGGGGATGCGGCGGAAGCGCTCGGCGTAGCGGCAGCCGATCCGCTGACCGGCCTGGGTCATCTCCGGCGCGACCCGGTGCTCTAAGAGCCACTGCCGGTCGCCGTTGGCCTCACCGTTCTGGCTCGTGTGGCACCAGATGGCGGCCAACTTGATCTCCACCACCTCGGTGACGTCGAGGTACAGGTCGGCGTCGGTCATCGCGGGCACCCAGACCTCGGTCACCTCGTGCGGGGACCACCCCTCGGCCAGCAGCTCCGGGTAGATCCGCGGCATCAGGCTCTCCGGATAGACCGCCTGCAGCGTGGCCTCGCCGGCGGCGATGTGGTCCCCGTGTGACCAGTCCACCGGCGCATCCATCACCCGGTACGGAGCCAGGGCCAGCACCAGGTCCGGCCGGAACCGGCGGATCTGGCGGACCAGGTCGCGCTTGAGGTCGACCGTCACGGACAGCTCGTCGTTGGCGTAGCCGAGGAACACCACGTCCTTCACGCCGAGCACCTCGGCGGCCGCCCGCTGCTCCGCCGCCCGGGTCGCGGCCAGCTCCTCGTTGGACACGCTCATGTCCACGCCACCGCTGGACCCGTCGGTGCAGACCACGTAGTTGACCTCGGCGCCCTGGCCCACCAGACGGGCCACGGTGCCGCCGAAGAACCACTCGGCGTCGTCGCCGTGCGCGAACACCACCAGCGCGTTGGTCACCTCACCCAGCAGCACCGCGTCATCATGTTGCTCGCGAAGTGCCCAGGTCAATCGATTGCGCTACATTTCCGGCAACCGCGATCGCCTGGCGGCCGCGCGAAGGGAGGTGCCGATGACCGAGACGAAGCCGGCCCCCTCCGGTGCCGGCCGAGCCAACATCTCCGACGTCGCCCGGGCATCCGGCGTGAGCACCACCACCGTGTCGCACGTGCTGACCGGCAAGCGGCCGGTCGCCGCGGCCACTCGGGAGCGGGTCGAGGCCGCGGTCCGCGAGCTGCAGTACCGGCCCAACCACGTCGCCCGCAACCTGCGGGTCGGCACCTCGCAGATGATCGCCGTGGTGGTGCCCGACATCACCAACCCGTTCTACTCCCAGCTGACCCGCGGCCTGGCCGACGCCCTCGGCGTGGACTACGGCACCTGGGTGTGCAACACCGACGGCACGGCCAAGCGCGAGCGCCGCTACCTCTCCGACGTGCTGGCCCGCGGCGCCGACGGTCTGGTCATCGCCTCCGTCGAGCCCGACCACGACCACGTGCTGACCCCGATCCGCTACAACACGCCGATGGTCTGCCTGGGCGACAGCATCGACCATCCGATGGTCGACCGGGTGATCGCGGCTGACGGCGAGGCATCGCAGGCGGCGGTCGAGCACCTGCTGGCGCAGGGCGCGCGCCGGGTGGCCACGATCCAGGGCCCGCGGGGGCTCGGTCTGTCCCGGGAGGCGGGATACCAGGCCGCTCTGCAGGCGGCCGGCCTGCGTGCTCCCCAGCAGCTGCGGGTGCGGGGCGACTGGACCCGCCGCAGCGGGCAGGCCGGGATGCACCGGCTGATGCGCCTGACCACCCGGCCCGACGCGGTGTTCTGCGCCAACGACCTGATGGCGATCGGTGCCCTGGACGCCGCCCGCGAGCTCGGCGTGCGGGTGCCCGAGGACGTCCGCGTCGTCGGGTTCGACGACATCGAGGCCGCGTCCCTGGTCAGTCCGGCCCTGACCACCATCGCCAACCCCGCGTACGAGACGGGCCGGTCGGCCGGCAAGCTGCTGCTCGACCGGCTGCAGCACCGGCACACCGGTCCGCGCCGCACCGTGATGCTGCCCTGTCGCCTGGTGGTGCGTGAGACCTCCTAGGCGCACCTGTGCCCCGGAGCAGATGAAAGGCGCTGTCCTGAGCTTGTCGAAGGGGCCGGATGGGCGGGCGTCGACAAGCTCGGCCCGCATGCTCTTCCCAAGATCGGTGCCGACCCGTTAGTGTCCCTGGCCATGACCAGCAAATCGATTGGCATCGATGGCGATGCCGCGTCCGGCGCCGTCTCCCGCCGCCTGCTGCTGAAGGCCGCTGCGGCCGGCACCCTGGTCGCGGCCGGCGGCGCGGCCTTCCCGGTCGAGGCCCTCGCGTCCGGCGGGCACGCCGCCCGAGGCGCACTCTGGCAGATCGCGCGGCGACGTGGACTGGTCTTCGGATCCTCCACCTCCACCTGGCAGCTCTTCGAGGACCCGCCGGGGAACCTGCAGCCCACCGAGTACGCCGCCCTCTTCGCCCGGGAGGCGGAGATCGTCTTCACCGAGGACGACCTGCTCTGGTACAAGCTCAAGCCGACCCCGGACGCACCGCTGGACTTCACCTACGCCGACATCCTCTACGACTTCGCCCGGCGGCACCGACAGCTCGTCCTCGCCGCCCACCTGGTCTGGGACGAGGGCTTCGGCGAGGGCTGGCCCGAGGACTACCTCTGGGAGCTGGACAAGCCGGACGCCGAGGAGCTGCTCTTCAGCACCGCGCGGGCCATGGTCCGCCGCTACCGCGGCCGGACGGCCGGCTGGATCGTGGCCAACGAGGTCACCAGTCCCATCGGCGACGATGCTGACGAGCTCGGGTTCCGCACCAACGTGCCGTGGTACCAGACCATCGGCCGCGGGTACGTGGCCCGGATGTTCCGGCTGGCGCGACGGAACGATCCCAAGGCGACGCTGGTGCTCAACGAGTTCGGCTTCGAGACCACCAACGAGTGGGGCGACGACCCGGTGGCACGCCAGGAGGCGATCCTGAGTGTGATCGACACCCTGCAGCGGCAGAACGTGCCGCTGGACGCGATCGGCATCCAGGCCCACCTGCTCGCCGGGTACTGGGACAGCTTCAACCCCCGGCAGTACCGGCGGTTCCTTCGGCGCATCTCCGACCGGGGCCTGAAGATCCTGATCACCGAGATGGACGTGCTCGACGACGGGCTGCCGGCCGAGATCAAGCCGCGGGACGCCGGCGTCGCGGAGATCTACGCCGAGTACCTGGACACCGCG
>DASQVF010000407.1:0-4457 GCA_035640915.1 Propionibacteriaceae bacterium | reverse complement strand
CGCGCCTCCGAGCCCCGCCGACTCGGTAACGCCCGCCGACTCGGTAACGCCTGGCGACTCGGTAACGCCGGGCAGCTCGAGCCCGGCCACGTCCCCCTCGCCCAGCCCGGTGGCCGCCTCACCGAACAGGTCGGCTGTGGCGGCCGCGGACGTACCGGTCGGCGGCGGAGTCGTGCTGAGCGAAGCCGATTACGTGATCACCCAGCCGACCGCGGGTGACTTCCGCGCGTTCACCAAGTTCTGCACCCATCGACAGTGCCCGCTCGCATCCGTCGGCGGCGGCATGATCAACTGCATGTGCCACGGCGGACGGTATTCGATGTACGACGGGAGTGTCCAGGCCGGACCCCCGCCCAAGCCGCTGGCGGCGGTCGAGGTCACGGTGGTGGGCGGCTGGGTGGTTGTCGCCGACTGACCGCCCGGCGGAACCAGCGTGCTCGTAGGTTCCGGCACCTGAACAATGCGCCGAGATGTGCAATTCAGGGGTTGCACTAGACTCCGGTATATGCAATCTTTGGATTGCATATCGACCGTCAGGAGGGGTGGCATGGACGACGAGCTCGACCGGATCGACCGGCAGATCGACATCGACGCGAGCGCCGAACGGGTGTGGGAGCTGGTCTCCCGTCCGGGCTGGTACATCAACCGGGGCACCGTGGTCAGCAACCCGGTCGTCGAGACGGACGGAGACATCTGCGTGCTGCACCATCCGGTGCACGGCGACTGGCGCCTCCGGACGATCACGCTGGACCGGCCCCGGTATGCGGCGTTCCGCTGGCTCGGTGAGGACGACGAGTCGACGCTGGTCGAGTTCTGGATCACCGACCGCGCCGACGCCGGCGTGACCCTCCGGGTGGTGGAGAGCGGCTTCGCTGGCCTGGCCGACCCGGACTGGCTGCAAAGACGGGAGGAGAACGTGGAGGGCTGGCGGTCGGAGCTCGCCGCCGCGGCTTCATACCTGCACCCGCGGGAGGTGCACCGGGCGGTCGACGTGGCAGCACCGCCGGAGCGGGTCTGGCAGCTGCTCACCACCGCCGACGGGCTGGCGACCTGGTACGCCTTCGACGGCGCGGCGGTCGAACCGAGAGCCGGGGGAGCGCTCTCGTTCACCTGGGCCGAGCACGGCACCTATCGCGGCCGGGTGGAGCTGGTCGAGGAACCGACGACGTTCGCCTTCCGGCTGGCCGCCTCGCCGGACACCGAGCCGGACGAGGGTCGCAGCACCTTGGTCACGATCACGGTGGAGCCGGCGGGCGAGGGCAGCACGGTGATCGTCCGGCACACCGGGTTCGACCGGCTCGACCCGCAGCTCGGTGACCCGGCCGCTCTGGCCGCGACCGAGATCCAGGGCTGGGAGGGTGGCCTGAACCTGCTGGCCGACGTGGCGGCCCGCAGCGGCGTACCGGTGCGATGACCGAGACTCTCAGTCCGGTCTTCGCCGCCCTGGGCGACGAGACCCGCTGGGCCATCCTGGCCCGGCTGGCCGAGCAGCCGTCGTCGGCCAGCCGGCTGGCTCCCGAGCTCCCGATCAGCCGGCAGGCCATCGTCCGGCACCTGGAGGTGCTGCGGACCGTCGGCCTGGTCGAGGTCGAACCCCGCGGCCGGGAGATGGTCTACTTCGCCGTGGGCTCCCGGCTGAGCCGGCTGGCGCACGAGCTGGAACGGATCGGCCAGGCCTGGGACGCCCGCCTGCTGCAGATCAAGACCCTCGCCGAGCAGCCACCCGAGTAGGGCCTTCTTCCTCTGCTGACGGGCCCCGGGCCAGCGGGCGTGTCGGTGGCCGGACCTACGCTGTGGGACGTGCCTTCGACCGTGACCCGGGGCGGCCCGGCGTACCGCCCGGCGCCGGGGTCCATCCCCGACCAGCCGGGGGTGTACCGCTTCTCCGACGCCTCGGGCCGGGTTATCTACGTGGGCAAGGCCAAGAGCCTCCGGTCCCGGCTGAACTCCTACTTCGCCGACCCGGCGAGCCTGCTCAGCCGCACCCGCTCCATGGTCAGCAGCGCGGCCAAGGTCGACTGGACGGTGGTGCAGACCGAGGTCGAGGCGCTGCAGCTGGAGTACTCCTGGATCAAGGAGTTCGACCCCCGGTTCAACGTCAAGTACCGGGACGACAAGTCCTATCCCTGGCTGGCCGTCACGGTGTCGGAGGAGTATCCCCGGGTGATGGTGGGCCGCGGCCCGAAGAAGAGGGGCACCCGGTACTTCGGGCCCTACTCGCACGCCTGGGCCATCCGGGAGACCGTCGACCTGCTGCTCCGGGTGTTCCCGATGCGGTCGTGCCGGCCCGGGGTGTTCAAGAACCACCGCCAGCTCGGCCGGCCGTGCCTGCTCGGCTACATCGGCAAGTGCTCGGCGCCCTGCGTCGAGCGGGTCGACGCCGACGAGCACCGGGCGATCGTCGACGATTTCGTCTCGTTCGTCTCCGGCCAGGCCGCGCCGATGATCAAGAAGATGGAGCGGGAGATGCGGGCGGCCAGCGACGCGCTGGAGTTCGAGCGCGCCGCCCGGATCCGCGACGACATCGGGGCCCTGCAGCGGGCGATGGAGCAGAACGCGGTCGTCTTTCGGGACGGGACCGACGCGGACGTGGTCGCCCTGGCCGAGGACCCGCTCGAGGTGGCCGTGCAGATCTTCCACGTCCGCGGCGGCCGAGTCCGCGGCCAGCGCGGGTGGGTCGCGGACCGGCTGGACGACTCGGCCAGTGACGGGCTGATCGAGCAGTTCCTGCTCCAGCTGTACGCCGGGGCCGACAGCAGCGGGCACGACCGGGACGCCGTGCCGCGCGAGGTGCTCGTCCCCGTGCTTCCGCCGTCGGTCGAGCCGCTCGCGGCGCTGCTCAGCGAGAGCCGCGGCAGCCAGGTGAGCATCCGGGTGCCGCAGCGGGGCGACAAACGGGCGTTGATGGAGACGGTCGCCCGCAACGCCAAGGAGACGCTGGTCAAGCACAAGACGACCCGGGCGAGCGACCTGTCCACCCGGAACCGGGCCCTCGAGGAGATCCAGGAGGCGCTGGAGCTGGACGCACCGCCGCTGCGGATCGAGTGCTTCGACATCTCCAACCTCCAGGGCACCGAGGTGGTCGCCTCGATGGTGGTGTTCGAGGACGGCCTGGCCCGGAAGAGCGAGTACCGCCGCTTCATCATCCGCGGCGTCGACGGCCAGAACGACGTCGCCGCCATGCACGAGGTGATCACCCGGCGGTTCCGCCGGCTGCTCGACGACCGGAGGCCGACCGACCGGGATCCGTCGGAGGGTCCGCTGTTGATCGACCCGGTCACCGGCGCGCCCCGGAAGTTCGCGTACGCCCCGTCGCTGGTGGTCGTCGACGGCGGTCCGCCGCAGGTGGCGGCAGCGGCCAAGGCGATGGACGAGCTCGAGGTCGTCGACGTCGCCCTGTGCGGCCTCGCGAAGCGGCTGGAGGAGGTCTGGCTGCCCGACGCCGACGAGCCGGTGATCCTGCCGCGGACCAGCGAGGGGCTCTACCTGCTGCAACGGATCCGGGACGAGGCGCACCGGTTCGCAATCACCCATCACCGCGACCGGCGCAGCAAGTCGATGGTCGAGTCGCTGCTGGACCAGGTGCCCGGGCTGGGGGAGGTGCGGCGCAAGGCGCTGATCCGCTACTTCGGGTCGCTGAAGAAGCTGCGTGCCGCCAGTGTGGAGGAGATCGCGGCGGTGCCGGGGTTCGGCCCGAAGCTGGCCGTGGCCATCAAGCAGGCGCTCGACGCCCAGCCGCGGGGCGACGCCATCGACATGGCCACCGGCGAAGTGCTCACCGATGCCGGATAATTCCGGTGTGACCATCGAGCTGGACGAGGAGCCGACCAAGCCGCTGCGCCTGGTCGTGGTGACAGGCATGTCCGGAGCCGGCCGGTCGACCGCCGCCCACAGCCTCGAGGACCTCGGCTGGTACGTCATCGACAACCTGCCCCCCAGCCTCCTGGTCGACGTCTGCGCGCAGGCCCAGCAGGTCGAGCTGAACCGGGTCGCCGTGGTGCTGGACGTCCGGACCCGCGAGTTCTTCGAGCAGCTGCCGACCATGTTCGCCGACCTGAGTGGCCTGGGCATGCTGCCGGAGATCCTGTTCCTGGAGGCGAGCGACGACATCATCGTCCGGCGTCAGGAGTCCGTGCGCCGGCCCCACCCACTGCAGGGGGACGGCCGGCTGCTGGACGGCATCATGCGGGAGCGGGAGACCCTGGCCACGTTGCGGGCCGCCGCCGACCTGGTGATCGACACGTCCTCGCTCAACATCCACCAGCTGCGCTCACGGGTCAGCAACGCGTACGGCGGCACCAGCGACGACAAGCTCCGGGTCACCCTGCTGTCCTTCGGGTTCAAGAACGGGCTCCCGATCGACGCGGACATGGTCTTCGACGTGCGCTTCCTGCCCAACCCGCACTGGGTCCCCGAGCTGCGGCCACAGACCGGGCTGAGCCGGCCGGTCAGCGACT
>DASQVF010000406.1:0-3396 GCA_035640915.1 Propionibacteriaceae bacterium | reverse complement strand
TGCCCGACGGACTGGCCACCGTGGTGGGGGAGCGTGGCTACCGCCTCTCCGGCGGCGAGCGGCAGCGCCTGGCCATCGCCCGGCTGCTGCTCAAGGCCCCGCCGATCGTGGTGCTCGACGAGGCCACCGCCCACCTCGACTCCGAGTCGGAGGCCGCGGTGCAGCAGGCCCTGGACATCGCGATGGAGGGCCGGACCAGCATCGTGATCGCGCATCGGCTGTCCACCATCCGCACCGCCGACCTGATCCTGGTCCTCGACCGGGGCCGGATCGTCCAGCGCGGCCGGCACGAGGAGCTGTTGGCCGAGGGCGGCCTCTACGCCGAGCTCTACCGCACCCAGTTCGCCGGTCCGGTCGGCGCGGCCACCAGCGCCTGAGTCGGCTACCCGCGTCCGCCGGTCACAGGCTGCGGATCGCCCCGCCGTCGACCGCCACCATCGAGCCGGTGAGGTAGGAGGCCGCCGGCGACAGGACGAAAGCGGCGACCCGCCCGAACTCGACCGGCTGGCCGTAGCGGCGTAACGGGATCGACGCCTCGGACCTGGCCCGGGCCGCCTCCGCATCGCCCGACAGCGCATCCAGGTGCCGGGTGCGGTCGGTCTCAACCCGGCCCGGCAGCAGCCCCACCACGCGGGTCCCGTCCGGTCCCAGCTCGTCCGCCAGCTGCTTGACCAGCATGGCCAGTCCCGGCCGCAGCCCGTTGGAGGCGGCGAGGCCGGGGATCGGCGCCTTGACCGAGCTGGACAGCACCCAGGCCACGCTCAGGTCCGCGGCGGTGCCGTGCCGGACCACGGCATCGGTCACCCGCAGCGCGGCCAGGAAGACGGAGTCGAACGCCGCCCGCCACTCCTCGGCGGTGGTGCCGAGGGCCGAGCCGGCCGGCGGTCCACCCACGCTGACCAGGGCGCCGTCCAGCCGGCCGAAGGACTCCCGCGCCTGGCGGGCGGCGGCCTCGGCGGTTTCCGGATCGGCCAGGTCGGCGGCCAGCGCCACCGCCCGGTCACTGCCCAGGGCCCCGACCACCTCGTCCAGCACGTCGGCGCGGCGGGCGACCAGCACTACCCGTGCCCCCTCGGCCACCAGCTGCTCGGCGGTCGCCCGGCCCAGGCCGCTGCCGGCGCCGGAGACGACGAAGACGCGGTCGGTCAGCCCGAGATCCATGACGGCATGATGACAGGCTCGTCCGGCCCGGGCCCGGTCGGGCGCTCGAGGCTTCGGGCTTGGTGGTCCAGACCGAAGCGCGCCCTCCCTAGCCGACGCTCGCCGGCCGTGCCTGCTCGTCGCGCCGGGCCCGCAGGTCGGCGCGGATGAACACCACGATGCCGGCCACGGCGACGCCGGTGAAGCCGAACCACTGCAGGGCGTACCAGAAGTGCGGGCCCTCGTTGATCTCGGGCAGCTCGATCGGCACGAACTCGCCGGACTGCGGCGGGGTCACCTCCAGCAGACCGATGTAGCCGTTCAGCAGGGGGTACCCGAGCGCGGCCCCGATCGCGTCGGAGTTGATCAGCCGCAGCTGCCCGCCCACCGGGGTGACGGCGGCCCGCCGGCCCTCCTCGTTGCGGCGGACGTGTCCGACCAGGCGCACCTCACCGGTCGGCGGGGGCGGCGCCGTCTCCGGCATCCGGACCCCGGGACCCGTGGCCACGAAGCCCCGGTCCACCAGCACCACGCCGGCGGCGGTGCGCAGCGGAGTGACCACCTCGTAGCCCTTGTCGCCGCCGTTCCTGCGGTAGCGCACGACAAGCTGCTGGTCGGCGACGAAGGTGCCGACGGCCTCGACCCGCTGCCACTGCTCGGCATCGGTGATCGGCTTGGTGAACACCTCGTCCAGCGGCCGGACCGGCAGCTGCTCGTTCGCCACCGTGGCGGCGTTGCGGGTCCGGCGCTGCTCCAGCCGGTCCAGCTGCCACTCGCCCAGGGTGACGAAGACCGCACCGAGGACGGCCACGAAGACCACCAGGCCGGTCCAGCGGAGCCACAGTCGGCGCACCCGGCCAGGCTATGCGCGGACCGGAAGAGGCGTCAGGTCTCGGTCGGCGGCTCCAGGTAGTCCATCAGCAGCGAGGACGTGGTGCCCGCCGCCGCATCCACGGTGGCGCCCCGTCCCACCGCCACCCCGACCAGGAAGGTGGTCAGCGGCGCGGCCGGCCGCTCCACCTCGTGCGCCGCGTCGCGAGCCAGGTTGAGCAGAGTGCGGATGGCGGGGTCGGTCGGCGCCCCCTCGGGGATCTGCAGCGCCTGGGCGAGCGCGTTCAGCCAGGGTTTCAGGTCCATGTCGCTCCTCGCGGTGGGGTTTCGCGGTGGTGTCAGGATGATGGCATGGGTCGGGTGACGCGTAACCATTCGGTGCTGCGGTTGGGTCCGGAAGGCCCGCGGCGCCGCGGTGACCCACTGGCGGTCGAGGAGCCGCTCGAGGTCCGGGTCAACGGCGAGCGGCTGATGGTCACGATGCGTACGCCGGGGGACGACATCGACCTGGTGCACGGGCTGCTGCACAGTGAGGGCGTGATCGCCGACGTGGAGGACGTGGTGCTGGCCCGCTACTGCGCCGGCTCGGGACCCGACGGGCTCAACACCTACAACGTGCTGGACGTCAGCCTCGCCGCGGGCGTCGCGCCGCCGGCTGCGGACGCCCGGCGGCAGGTGGTCACCACCAGCGCCTGCGGCATCTGCGGCAGCACCAGCATCGAACAGGTGCTGCGCTCGTCCCGGCACCCGCTGCCTTCCGACCTCCGGGTCCCGAGCGCGCTGGTCCGGTCCGGACCGCTGCGGCTGCGGGAGCAGCAGCGGGTGTTCGCCAAGACCGGTGGGCTGCACGCCGCCGGACTGCTCGCGCTGGACGGCGGCATGTTGTGCGTGCGGGAGGACGTGGGCCGGCACAACGCGGTGGACAAGGTCATCGGCTGGGCGATCCGGCAGCGCCGGCTGCCGCTGCGCGACTCGTTGCTGGTCGTCTCCGGCCGGGCGTCCTACGAGCTCACCCAGAAGGCCGTGCTGGCCGGGATCGGAATGCTGGTGGCGGTGTCCGCCCCCAGCTCCCTGGCGGTCGACCTGGCGGCCGAGTCCGGTCTCACGCTGGTCGGGTTCGTCCGCGGTGAGTCGATGAACGTCTACACCCATCCCGACCGGATCACCGACGACGCGCCATCGCGCGTCGGTGCCGAGGCCACGATCACGCCGGCAACGTCGCAGGCCTAGACTCGGCTAATGACCGCCCTGCCGATGCCCGAGGTGCGTAAGCGCCCGCCCGGCTCGGCCGAGCCTTCGGCGTACCCGCTGATCGACCGGTACGGCCGGGTCGCCCGGGACCTGCGGGTCTCGTTGACCGACCGGTGCAACCTGCGCTGCACCTACTGCATGCCCGCCGAGGGCCTGCCCTGGCTGCCGACGCCG
>DASQVF010000405.1:0-5133 GCA_035640915.1 Propionibacteriaceae bacterium | reverse complement strand
ACACGCTGCAGGCGCGCAAGCCGTGACCGCCGGTGCCCGCTGACCAGCTCAGCGAGGCCGACCTGCCCGCCCTGCAGCGGTTGGCCCGGGCCTGCCTGGACGCCGACGGTGGGCTGCCCGCCTTCGCCGAGGTCCCGCTGCTGCGGGCCCGGCTGCTCCGCGAGCAGACCGTGGCGATCCGCGAGGACGGCGAGCTGCTGGCCGCCGCCGGCCTGAGCCGGAGCGACGGCCGGGCCACCACCAGCGGGCTTGTCGCTCCGTCCGCCCGGCGGCGGGGTCTGGGGACCTACCTGCTGGCCTGGGCCGAGGACGGCGCTGGGGATGACGTGCTCACCGTGGCCACCGAGACCTGCGGTCCGGATGCCGAGCGGCTGTACGCCCGGCACCGGCTGGTGCGCACCTTCGCCGAGTGGGTGCTCCGCCACGACCTCGGTGACCTGCCGACCGTTCCGCGGCCCGACGGCATCACGGTGGTGCCGGTGTCCGAGGCCGACCCGGCCGATCTGTTCGCCGCGTACGTCGGCTCCTTCGCCGAGCGGCCGGGTTTTCCCCGACCGGCCGCGGAGGAGTGGCTGGAGGAGCTGAGATCGGATCAGGACTGGCGTCGCGACCTCTCCGTCCTCGCCCTGGCCGACGACGGCACTCCGGCCGGGTTCCTCAACCTCCTCGGCCGCTGGATCGACCAGGTGGGCGTGGTGCCGGCCTGGCGAGGCCGCCGCCTGGGCGCATACCTGGTCGTCCGCACCCTGCACGGTCTGCCCGCCGAGGGGACCGGCCCGGTCGGGCTCACCGTCAACGTGGACAATCCGGCGGCGGACCTCTACCGCCGGCTCGGGTTCACTGACGCCGGCACCCGGGCGCGCTACACCCGCGAGCCGCTCGGGCTGGGCTGAACCCGCGTTCGACCGGCTCGCGGTGCGGACGGTCGGACAACCAGGCGGTCAGGCAGGCGCAGGTGGCGCTAGAGCAGGACCACCAGGAGGATGGCGATCAGCACCACCAGGGCCACCACTCCCCCGACTGCGACCAGGGCGACCCCGTTGGCGCTGCGCGCCGTCGCCAGCTCCCCCGGCCGGCCCGCCGGCGCCGCGGCCACGATCGCCGGGTCGGCGTAGGTCTGCAGCGGCGGTAGACCCTGGACCACCGGCACCAGCTCACCCAGCCGCTGGGCGGCGAACAAGGTGTCCAGCCGCACCCGGTACTGGTCGGCATCGAGCTTGCCCGCCTCGTACGCCGCGTTCAGCCGCGAGCTCAGCTGGTCGCGCTCCGCCTCGGTCACCGGCGCGTCGGGTGTGCTCCGGTAGGGCGAGGAGATGGGTAGCTCGTCGCTCACGCCCGCTCCACCGTCGCCGGCAGCCCGAACCTCTCGAACAGGCGGAGGTCGAAGAACACGCTCACGTGGCCGACCCGGTCGCCGTCCAGGGTGAGCACCTGGAGCTGAAAGGCGGCGTAGTGGCCGTCGGGCTGACGCATGTAGAGGCCGAACGCCGGCTGCCCGTTGGCCTGCGTGGGCAGCAGGACCTGGTCGCCGGGGCCCTCAGCCGGACAGTTGCGGCGGATGACCTCACCGATGGCCTCGCTGCCGCGATACCAGCCGAGGTAAGGCGGCATCTCCCAGACCGCGTCCTCGGCCAGCAGCTCGACGATGCGGGAGACGTCGTACTGCTCGAACGCGGTGACGTAGTCGGCCAACAGCTCCTTGGCCCGGTCCTCGTCGAGATCTGCGCTCTGGCTCTCCGGGTCGAGCTGGTGGACGGTGGCCCGGGCGCGTTGCAGGCTGCTGTTCACCGCCGCGACCGACATCTCGAGCAGCTCGCCCACCTCACTGGCCTGCCAGGCGAGCACGTCGCGCAGGATCAGCACTGCGCGCTGGGCCGGGGTCAGGTGTTGCAGGGCGGCGACGAACGCCAGGCGTACGCTCTCCCGGTCCACCACCGCGGCCGCCGGATCGACCTCCGGACCGCCCCACACCACCGCGTCGGGCAGCGGTTCCAGCCAGGGCACCTCGTAGTCCGGCTGCAGGCCGGCGTGCGGGTCGCTGGCCGGCTGGCCCAGCCCGACCGGCATCGGCCGGCGACCGCGGCCCTCCAGTGCGGTCAGGCAGGTGTTGGTGGCGATCCGGTACATCCAGGTCCGCACCGACGACCGCTGCTCGAACTTCTCGAACGCCTTCCAGGCCCGCAGGTAGGTCTCCTGCACCAGATCCTCGGCCTCGTGCACCGAGCCCATCATCCGGTAGCAGTGCGCCGTCAGCTCTCCCCGCAACGGCTCGACTGTCCTGGCGAACAGATCCTCATCAAGAGCGACCGTCATGAGGGTGAACCTACTCCGCTCCGCCGACAGCCGCAGGCGGTCGTAGCCCGGTGTGGTGCGCGGCGAAGGTGAGCAGGTCGGCCCACTCGGCCGCCTCGAGCCAGGTCGGCCGGCCCATCCCGTGACCGGCCGCCGTCTCGACCCGGGTCAGGACGGGTGCAGCCGAGGCCTGAGCGTGCTGCAGGGCGGCGGTGAACTTGTGGCTGTGCAACGGCACCACCCGGTCGTCGTGGTCGCCGGTGAGCACCAGAGTGGCCGGGTACGCCCGGTCGGGCACCACATTGTGCAAGGGGGAGTAGGCCCGCAGCACCGCGAACTGGTCGGGGTCGTCCGGGTCGCCGTAGTCGGAGATCCAGGCCGCGCCGATGGTGAACCGGTGGAACCGCAGCATGTCCAGCACGCCGACGGCCGGCAGGGCCACCGCGGCCAGGTCCGGCCGCTGGGTCAGCACCGCCCCGACGAGCAGGCCGCCGTTGCTGCGGCCGTGCAGAGCGAGCTGGCTCGGTGTGGTCACCCCCGTCGCCGTCAGGTCCTCGGCGACGGCGATGAAGTCGTCGAACACGTTCTGCTTGCGGTCGAGCCGTCCGTCCTCGTGCCAGGAGGTGCCGAACTCACCGCCGCCGCGGAGGTTCGCCAGCGCCAGCCGTCCGCCGGCGGCCAGCCACCCGGACCAGCCCGAACGGTAGTCGGCCAGGATCGGGATCTTGAACCCGCCGTAGCCCCAGAGCAACGTCGGCTGCGGGACCGACGGGTCGACGCGGTCCGGGGTGAGGAGGAAGTACGGCACCCGGGTTCCGTCGGCGCTGGTCGCGGCCCGCCGTTCCACCGACACCGGCGGCGCCACGAAGCCGCCCTCCGCCGCCGGCACCAGGTCGGGCAGGGCGACGGCCTCGCCGGTCGCCGTGTCGATCCGGTAGCTCGACGTCGGAGCGGTCACCGAGGACAGCCCGACGAAGCACTCGGTGGATTCCGGCCGTCCGTTCAGCCCGACCAGTGACCCGCCGCGCGCCGTGACCACGCCGAGGTCGCGACCCGACCGGTCGAACCGACGGATCTCGGGTGAGGCGTCCACCAGGTACGCCGCGACGAACCCCTCCCGGACCGCGGTCACGGTGAGCAGGGTCGACGTGCGCTCGGGCACCACCTCCACCCAGTCCGCGGTCCCGTCGGCCGCCAGCCGTTCCAGGTCCACCGCTACCAGCCGGCCGCGTTCGGCGTCCAGGTCGGTCTGCACCACCAGGCGCCGCCCGTCACTGGCCACCACGGTGAACTCCGCCACTGGCTCGTCCGCCACCTTGACCACGCTGCCCAGCCGGCTGCGGCCGTCCGGTCCGGTCTCGATCGGAAACAGCCAGAGCCGGTTGCGGTTCTCCGTTCCGGCCACGATGGTCACCGCCAGGAACCGGTCGTCGTCGGTCACCTCGGCGAACATCATCAGCGAGTCGTCCTCGGGGAAGGCCAGCACCTCCTCGTCCGCGTCCGGCGGATCGCCGATCCGGTGCAGCCGGAGGCTGGGACGGGCCAGGGCGACCGTCTCGGTGCCCTCCGCCCCGTGCGTCGGCGGAAAAGAGGTGTAAGCGTACGAGCGTCCGTCGGGCAGCCACGCGGCGTGGGAGAACTTGGTGGTCACCGGCGCGTCGTCGATCGGCGCCCCGGTGGCCAGGTCGAGGAGATGGAACGTGGCCCAGTCGCTGCCGGCCCCGCTGATCCCGTACGCCGCTCGCGCTCCGTCGGAGCTGACCGAGAAGCTGGTCAGGGAACGGGTGCCGTCACTGGACAGGGAGTTCGGGTCCACCAGCACCCGGCCGCCCGCCCGCAGCTCAGCCAGGGAGTCGGCGACGAACCAGACGTCCTGGTTCTGGGTGCCGTCGTTCCGGGTCACGACGTAACGGCCGCCCCGGGCCATCGGCACCCCGGCCCGCGGCCGGCGTATGACGGACCTCATGGTCGAGGCGAACCACTCCCGGTCCGGCAGCGCGGCCAGGTACGACTCGGTGACCTCGTTCTGGGCAGCGACCCAGGCGACCGTCTCCGGCGCATCCGGGTCCTCCAGCCAGCGGTACGGGTCCGGGACCACCTCGCCGTGCAGGGTCTCGACGACGTCGCCCCGGCGAGACTCGGGGTAGTGCACTGCTGCTGCTCGTCTCGCCCCCGATGCTCGACCAGCGCCCCTTCAACCGGCCGGGGCTGGGGCCACCTTGTCGAGGGCGTCGAAGAGCCGGTTGGACACCTCATCGATCGGGCCGAGGCCGTCGACCTCGACCAGGATCCCCTCCTGGCGGTAGACGTCCAGCAGCGGCGCGGTCTTCTCCGCGTACTCGCGCAGGCGGATCCGGATGGTGTCCTCGTTGTCGTCGGACCGGCCCTCGATCTGGGCCCGCTTGAGCAGCCGGGCCACGATCTCCTCGACATCGGCGAGCAGGGAGACCACGGCGTCCAGCCGGGTGCCCTTGGTGTCGAGGGCGGCGTCCAGAGTCTTGACCTGGGCCAGGGTGCGCGGGTACCCGTCGAGCAGAAAGCCCTTCGCGCAGTCGGTCTGGGTCAGCCGCTCGAGCACGATGGCGTTGACGATCTCGTCGCTGACGTAGCCGCCGGAGTCCATGATGGCCCGGACCTGGTGGGCCAGCGGGGTGTCGGCGGTCTTCATGGACCGGAAGATGTCGCCGGTGGAGATGGCCGGGATGCCGTAGTGATCGGCGATCAGGCCGGCCTGGGTGCCCTTGCCCGCGCCGGGCGGGCCCATGATGAGGAGGCGCATCAGCGGAGGAATCCTTCGTAGTTGCGTTGCTGGAGCTGGGACTCGATCTGTTTCACGGTGTC
>DASQVF010000404.1:0-4559 GCA_035640915.1 Propionibacteriaceae bacterium | reverse complement strand
CCAGCACCAGCTGGTCCACGAACCACGGGTCGATCCCGGTGGCCTCGTGCACCTGCTCCGGCGTGGCGCCGGCGCGCAGGGCGGCCATCACGGCCTGGAGCCGCCCGTCGTGCGGACGCGCCGCCCGCTCGAGGAGCTCGGCCATGCGCGCTGAGCCTGTCGAAGGGTGCTCGCGGTCACGCCCTTCGAAAAGCTCAGGGCGCATCTCGCTGAAGGCGAACGGCGCCTTCGGATCCTCGAGCGAGCGCAGCGCCTTGCCCAGGGCCTCGGTGAAGTTGCGCCCGATGGCCATCACCTCGCCGACGCTCTTCATGTGGGTGGTCAGCGTGGAGTCGGCGGCGGGGAACTTCTCGAAGGCGAACCGCGGCACCTTGACGACGACGTAGTCCAGGGTCGGCTCGAAGCTGGCCGGGGTCTCCCGGGTGATGTCGTTGGGGATCTCGTCGAGCGTGTAGCCGACGGCCACCTTCGCCGCGATCTTGGCGATCGGGAAGCCGGTGGCCTTGGAGGCCAGCGCCGAGGAGCGGGAGACCCGCGGGTTCATCTCGATCACGATCATCCGCCCGTCGGCCGGGTTGATCGCGAACTGGATGTTGCAGCCGCCGGTGTCCACCCCGACCGCCCGGATGATGCCGATGGCGACGTCGCGCATCCGCTGGTACTCGCGGTCGGTCAGCGTCATCGCCGGGGCCACGGTGATCGAGTCCCCGGTGTGCACGCCCATCGGGTCGAGGTTCTCGATGGAGCAGACGATCACCACGTTGTCGGCGCGGTCCCGCATCACCTCGAGCTCGTACTCCTTCCAGCCGAGCACCGACTCCTCGATCAGCACCTCGGTGGTGGGGCTGGCCGACAGGCCGGCGCCGGCGATCCGCCGGAGATCCGCCTCGTCGTGCGCCAAGCCGGAACCGACGCCGCCCATGGTGAAGCTGGGCCGCACCACCAGCGGGTAGCCCAGGTCCTCGGCGGCAGCCAGCACGTCCGTCATGCTGTGGCAGACCCGGCTCCGGGCCACCTCCGCCGGGCCGCCGGCGATGCCGGTAAGTCCCTCGACGATGGCCTTGAACTGCTCCCGGTTCTCGCCGCGCTGGATGGCCTCCACGGACGCGCCGATGAGCTCTACGTCGTAGCGCTCCAGCGCCCCGTTCTCGTGCAGGGCGACCGCGGTGTTCAGCGCCGTCTGGCCGCCGAGGGTGGCCAGCAGCGCGTCCGGCCGCTCCTTGGCGATCACCATCTCGACGAACTCGGGGGTGATCGGCTCGACGTAGGTGGCGTCCGCGAACTCGGGGTCGGTCATGATCGTCGCCGGGTTGGAGTTGACCAGGATGACCCGGAACCCCTCCGCCTTGAGCACCCGGCAGGCCTGCGTCCCCGAGTAGTCGAACTCGCACGCCTGCCCGATGACGATCGGACCGGACCCGATGACCAGGACCGAGGAGATGTCGGTACGCCGTGGCATTAGTTCCGCCCTTCGACAGGCTCAGGGCGCAGATCAGCAGGCTCGGGTGATGTGCCCTGAGCTTGTCGAAGGGCCATCACGTCGGTGAACCGGTCGAACAGATAGCCGGCGTCGTGCGGTCCGGCGGCGGCCTCGGGGTGGTACTGCACCGAGAAGCCGAGGATCCTCCCCTGCTCGTCGCGCAGCTCCAGGCCCTCGACGACATCATCGTTGAGGCCGACGTGGCTGACCCGGGCCAGCCCGTACGGCGTACGCGTCTCACCCTCCCGCGGCGCGTCGACGGCGAAGCCGTGGTTGTGCGCGGTGACCTCGACCCGCCGGGTGGTCAGGTCCATCACCGGCTGGTTCAGGCCGCGGTGGCCGTACGCCAGCTTGTAGGTGCCGAAGCCCAGGGCACGGCCGAACAGCTGGTTGCCGAAGCAGATTCCGAAGAACGGGATCCCCGCGGCCAGCGTGGCCTTGACCAGCTCGACCGGTCCGTCGGTCGCCCCGGGGTCACCGGGACCGTTGGAGAAGAACACCCCGTCGGGCTGCAGTGCGCGGACATCGTCGATGGTCACGGTCGCCGGGACCACGTGCACCTCGATGCCGCGCTCGGCCATCCGGTGCGGGGTCATGGACTTGATCCCGAGATCCACGGCGACCACCCGGAACCGGGTCTCGCCCGCAGCGGGGATGACGTACGTCGCGCCGGTGCTGACCTGGTCGGCGAGGAAGGCCCCGGTCATCTCCGGCTGGGCCCGGACCCGTTCCAGCAGGGCGGCCGGGTCGGTCTCCACGCTGGACACCCCGACCCGCATCGCCCCGCGCTCGCGCAGGTGGCGGGTGATCGCCCGGGTGTCCACGTCGCACATGCCGACCACGTTCTGCGACCGCAGCTCCTCGTCGAGGGAGCGACGGGACCGCCAGCTCGACGGGACCCGGGCCGCGTCGCGGACCACGTAGCCCGCGACCCAGATCCGGCCCGACTCGTCGTCCTCGTCGTTCCAGCCCGTGTTGCCGATGTGCGGCGCGGTGGCCACCACGACCTGCCGGTGGTAGCTGGGGTCGGTGAGCGTCTCCTGGTAGCCCGACATTCCGGTGGCGAACACCGCCTCGCCGAAGGTCTCCCCCACCGCTCCGAACGCCCGGCCGCCGAAGGTGCGGCCGTCCTCCAGAACGAACAGCGCTTGTCGGGGGGTTCGAGGGGGGTCGTCCCCCCTCGCTGGACCAAGCAGCGCGGGTGGGCGAGGCGCGGGCGGCTGAGAACCAGCGGGCATGACCGTCCTTTCCTGCCTCACGGGACAGGTCTTAAAGGTTGGCTGACCGGTCTGGCATGCCGGTCCGGACGAGGTTACCAGCGTCGGAAGCAGGCCGCCGACATCCTCCGCCGACACGGACGGGACTTCCACGGCGATTCTGCTGCAGGTTGCTGCAGAAATCCCGGCCCAGAAGTGCAGCAGCCTGCCGCAGAAGTCCGGACCGTCGGCGTCGAGTCAGCCCGACCGGGTGCTCACCAAGCCGCCCAGCACACCGTGGACGAAGGCCGGCGAGTCGTCGGTGGACAGCTCCGACACCAGGTGGACCGCCTCGGAGACCACCACCGCGGGCGGCAGGTCGGTGTAGTCCAGCTCATAGGTCGCGATCCGCAGCGCCGTCCGGTCCACCCGGGGCAGCCGGGGCAGGCTCCAGCCCGCCTTGAGCGCGCCGGCGATCCGTTCGTCGATGGCGTCGGCGTGGGCGTGCACGCCCTCGACCAGCGTCGCCGTGTAGTCGCGCATCGGGCGCGCCGCGTCGGCGGCCCGCTCGGCCAGGGTCTGCAGCGGGTCGGTGCCGCGCAGCTCGGACTCGAACAGGATGTCCAGCGCCCGCTTCCGCGCCTTGCTCCGGGCCGAGGACGGTCGCGGACCGGTCGACTCCGCCGCCGCCGGCTCAGACACGACCCAGGTACTCGCCCGTCCGAGTGTCGACCTTGACCTTCTCCCCGGTGGTCAGGAACAGCGGGACCTGGATCTGCAGGCCGGTCTCCACGGTGGCGGGCTTGGTGCCGCCGGTGCTCCGGTCGCCCTGCAGGCCTGGTTCGGTGTAGGTGATGACCAGCTCCACCGAGGCCGGCAGGTCGAGGTAGAGCGGGTTGCCCTCGTGCAGCGCCACGGTGGCCATCTGCTCCTCGAGCAGGTAGTTCCTGGCGTCGCCGACCACGGCGTCCGGGATGGTCAGCTGGTCGTAGGTGGTGGTGTCCATGAACACGAAGCCGGAGCCGTCGTGGTACAGGTACTGCATCTCGCGGCGGTCCACGCTGGCGGTGTCGACCTTGGTGTCGGAGTTGAAGGTCTTGTCCACCACCTTGCCGGACAGGACGTGCTTGAGCTTGGTCCGCACAACGGTGTTGCCCTTGCCGGGCTTGTGGTGCTGGAACCAGACCACCGACCAGAGCTGGCCGTCCAGGTCCAGCACCATGCCGTTCTTCAGATCGTTCGTCGACGTCACGCCGTTGCCTTCCGTATCGTTCCCACCCGCCGCGGGGCAGCGGCCCAGTCTAGAGGAGTCCGCTAGTCGCGCCGGACGTGCCGCACGTCCACTCCGAGCGACTCCGCTGCCCGGGCCAGTCTTCCGTCGGTGGTCAGCAGTGGCACACCGAACTCCCGAGCCAGCACCACGTACGCGGCGTCGTAGGCACTGACGTTGTGGCGCAGCTTCCACTGGTCTCGGAGCAAGGCCGAGCTGGGTCCTAGATAGCGGATCCGAGTGGACGCCACTTTGGCCGCCATCGCCGAGGCGGACTCGGTGCTGACCAGACCGGCCATCTCGTAACGCCGGAGAGTTCTCAGCGTCTCGGTTGCGGCGTGGCTCGGCGCCGTCCACCGCCTATCCCTATCCATGATGTCTCGACATGCGACACCCAGCGGTCCGGCGTCGGCCAACGAGGTGGCCCAGGCACTGGCGTCCAGGATGATCACGCGTAGTCGTCCCGGTCGATGTCAGAGCCACCGTCCCGCCCCTCGCGAACGATGGCCGCCGCATCGAGCTCGGGCGGGATCACCACCCGGTGCGGTGCCAGATCGGCAAAGATGCTGGTGACCCGAGCAATTCTGGCCTCCTCGGCGACCAGATCGAGCAG
>DASQVF010000403.1:0-4725 GCA_035640915.1 Propionibacteriaceae bacterium | reverse complement strand
ACCGGCTCCGCATACGTCCGATCGACGACTGCGCCCTGGTGCCGGCCGAGGGTGCCGATGCCGTAGCAGGCGCCGAGGAAGGGAAAGTCGCGGACCACCACCTGGTCGAACAGCGCGAACAGGCTTGCCTCGGCACGACGCTGCGCGGCTGACTTCGACTCGTCCGGATCGCTCGCCTGAAACGGCCCACCGCCCAGAATGATCCCCGACAAGTCATCGAGGTCAGGCAGCTCAATGAGACCCTGCTCCAGCCGCACCCGGCGAAGCTGCGCCTCGTCGAGCCCGGTGCCGCGCAGCATCGCCACGTACTCCTCGTCCGCCGCGATCTGCTCCGGCCTGATCCCCAGGAATAGAAAGGGCTTCACGCCCGCGACTCTAGCTACAGCGGCGCGAACCGGGCGCTGAAGTGCCGCAGGCTTGGCGGTTCGAAGGTGATCCGGTAGCCAGGCAGCGTGCTGGCCTCCTCGGCGACGGCCTGGCACACCTCGATGACGTAGTCGATGTGGCTTTGGGTGTACGTCCGGCGCGGAATCGCCAACCGAACCAGGTCAATCGCCGCCGGGTGCTCGGTTCCGTCCGGGTGCCGGCCGAACATCACCGTGCCGATCTCGCAGGACCGTACGCCGCCCATCTCGTACAGCGCCACCGCGAGCGACTGACCGGGATACGACGTGGGCGGGATGTGCGGCAGCAGCGTTCGGGCATCGAGGTAGACCGCGTGCCCGCCGACGGGCAGCAGTACCGGAATCCCGGACCGGTCCAGCGCCTCACCGAGGTATGCCGTGGAGCGAATCCGATAACGCAGATAGGAGTGGTCCACGACCTCTCGCAGCCCCTGAGCCAAGGCCTCCAGGTCCCGCCCGGCCAGGCCGCCGTAGGTCGGGAACCCCTCGGTCAGGATCAGCAGGGTGTTGGCCCGCTCGGCCAGGTCGTCGTCGTGCAGGGCCAGCCAGCCGCCGATGTTGCCCATCGGGTCCTTCTTGGCGCTCATGGTCATCCCGTCGGCCAGGCCGGCCATCTCCCGGACGATGTCGGCCACCGCCCGCCCGCCCTGCCCCTCCTCCCGCTCTCGGATGAACCAGCCGTTCTCGGCGAACCGGCACGCGTCTAGGAACAGCGGCCGCGAGTAGCGGTCGCACAGCGCGCGGACCGCCCGCAGGTTCTCCAGCGAGACCGGCTGTCCGCCGCCGCTGTTGTTGGTCACCGTCACCATCACGCACGGCACGTCGGCCGCGCGCTCGGCGAGCAGCGCCTCCAGCGCGTCCACGTCGAGGTTGCCCTTGAACGGGTGCCAGGCCCGCGGGTCCCGCGCGTACGCCGGGATCAGGTCGACCGCGGTGGCGCCGGTGTACTCGATGTTGGCGCGGGTGGTGTCGAAGTGGGTGTTGCTGGGCACCACCTTTCCCGGCCCGCCCAGCAGCGTGAACAGGATCCGCTCCGCCGCCCGGCCCTGGTGGGTGGGGATGACGTGCGAGAAGGGGAACAGCTCCTGGACCGCCTCCTTGAAAATCGAGTACGACGGCGAGCCGGCGTAGGACTCGTCGCCGTGCTGGATCGCCGCCCACTGGTCCCGGCTCATCGCCCCGGTGCCGGAGTCGGTGAGCAGGTCGATCAGCACGTGCTCGGCCCGCAGGGCGAACAGGTTGAAGTGCGCCACCTCCAGGTGCCGGCGGCGCTCGGCGGCCGTGGTCAGCCGCAGCGGCTCGATGGAGTGGATCCGGAACGGCTCGATGATGGTGCGGAACTGGCGCTCGCTCATCGCCCCACCGTCCCAGGCCGGGGATTGACAGCGCCAGTGACGCACTCCCAGAGTGCTGTCTGGACCATCCCCCAGGCCCGACGACCCAAGGACGTGGCGATGACGCGCACGCAGACCCGACCCTCCCGTCTCCGCTGGGCCGTCGGCCTGGTCGTCCTGGGGCTGCTGACGGTGCTGCTGCCCGCCCAGCGCGCGGCCGCCGACCACACCCCGACTCCCGGCACGGTGACCCTGGTCGGTTCCCTGCAGTCCGAGCTCGGCTGTCCCGGCGACTGGCAGCCGGACTGCGATGACTCGCACCTGGAGCCGGTGGCCGGCCAGCCCGGGCTCTTCCGCGGCACCTTCACCGCGCCGGCGGGTAGCTATGAGTACAAGGTGGCGCTGAACGAGTCCTGGGACGAGAACTACGGGGCGGGCGGCGCGTCCGGCGGAGCGAACCTCGCGATCACCTCGACCGGGGACCCGATCACCTTCACCTACGACCACCGGAGCCACGTGATCAGCGACGACACACCGAAGCCGCTGATCGCCGACTCCGCCGCCCACTGGCTGCGTCGGGGCACGATCGCCCTGAACCTGCCGGAGGCCAGTGAGGGCTTCAGCTACCGGCTGTACTGGGCCGACGAGGGCGGCCTGGTAGAGGAGGACGGCTCGATCACCGGTGGCCAGTCGGTCCCGCTGACCATGACCGGCGCGCTGCCCGCCAACCTGCAACGGGCCTTCCCACACCTCGCCGCGTACGAGGCGCTGAGCGTGCCCGCCGCCGCCCGGCGACAGATCGAGCGGATCCTCACCGGGCAGATCGCGGTGGCCTCGTTCACGCCCGAGGGCGACCTGAGCGCGGTCACCGGCGTGCAGATCCCGGGCGTGCTCGACGAGGTCTACGCGGGGGCGCGGACCCGGTCGCTCGGCCCGGTCTGGCGGGGCGGCCGACCGAGCCTCGCCCTCTGGGCGCCGACGGCCAAGGACGTCGCGCTGCTGCTGACCCCAGCCGGTTCGGACATCGAGCAGCGGATCGCGATGCGCCGCGACCGTGACGGAGTATGGAGCGTGCGCGGGCGCTCGGCCTGGCGCAACGCCCGCTACCACTTCGAGGTGACGGTCTACGCGCCGACCACCCAGTCAGTCGAGGTCAACCCGGTCACCGACCCTTACTCCCTCGGGCTGACCACCAACTCGGCCGAGTCGATCCTGGTCGACCTGGATGACCCGGCGCTGCGGCCGAGGGGCTGGAACCGGCTGGCCAAGCCGCGGCTGCCGGCGCCGGAGTACTCGACGATCTATGAGCTGCACGTGCGGGACTTCTCGATCTCCGACGAGACCGTGCCGGCGGCGCACCGCGGGACCTATCTCGCGTTCACGAACCAGAACAGCGACGGGATGCGGCACCTGCGGCAGCTCGCCCGGTCGGGGCTGAACACGGTGCACCTGCTGCCGGTCAACGACATCGCCTCGATCGAGGAGGACAGGTCGGCGCAGCAGACCCCGGACTGCGACCTGGACGCGTTGCCGCCGGACAGCGAGCAGCAGCAGGCCTGCGTCACCGCGGTGGCGGCCCGGGACGGGTTCAATTGGGGCTACGACCCGCTGCACTACACCGCCCCGGAGGGCTCGTACGCGACGGATCCGGACGGGACCGCGCGAAACCGCCAGTTCCGGGAGATGGTCTCGGGCCTCAACCGGGCCGGGCAGCGGGCGGTGATCGACGTGGTCTACAACCACACGCCGGCCGCGGGGCAGGACCCGAAGTCGATCCTCGACCGGGTGGTGCCGGGTTACTACCACCGGCTCAACGCGACCGGCCAGGTGGAGACCTCCACCTGCTGCGCCAACACCGCGACCGAGCACGCCATGATGGAGAAGCTCATGATCGACTCGGTGCTCACCTGGGCCACCGAGTACAAGGTGGACGGGTTCCGGTTCGACCTGATGGGGCACCAGCCGAAGTCGTCGATGATCAAGATCCGGCGGGCGCTGGACCGGCTGACCCTGCGTCGCGATGGGGTGGACGGGCGCAGGATCTACATGTACGGCGAGGGCTGGAACTTCGGCGAGGTGGCCGACAACGCCCGCTTCGTGCAGGCGACCCAGCCGGAGATGGCCGGCACCGGGATCGGGACGTTCAACGACCGGCTGCGGGACGCCGTACGCGGGGGCGGGCCGTTCGACGAGAACCCGCGGATCCAGGGCTTCGCGAGCGGGCAGTACACCGATCCGAACGGGGACCCGGTGAACGGGACGAGCGAGCAACAGCTGGCGCGGCTGCTGCTGAACACCGACCAGATCAAGGTCGGCCTCACCGGCAACCTGCGCGACTACCGGTTCGTCGACCGGACCGGTGCGACGGTCACCGGAGCCGGTGTGGACTACAACGGCGCGCCGACCGGGTACACCCTCGATCCGCAGGAGGGGGTCACCTACGTCGAGGCGCACGACAACGAGACCCTGTTCGACGCGCTGGTCTACAAGCTGCCGGTCGACACCGACATGGCCGACCGGATCCGGATGCAGACGCTGGCGCTGTCGACCACGGCGCTGAGCCAGGGCGTGTCGTTCTGGCACGCCGGCGGCGATCTGCTGCGGAGCAAGTCGCTGGACCGGAACAGCTACGACTCCGGCGACTGGTTCAATCTCCTCGACTTCAGCTATACCGAGAACGGCTTCGGGCGCGGGCTGCCGCCGCGGCCGGACAACGAGAGCAAGTGGGGCTACATGCGGCCGCTGCTGGCCAACCCGGCCCTCGACCCGGAGCCGGCCGACATCCGGACTGCGCGCAGCCAGGCCAACACCCTGCTGGAGATCCGGCAGAGCACGCCGCTGTTCCATCTCGGCAGCGCTCGTCTGGTGCAGCAGAAGGTGTCGTTCGGCAACGGCGGCCCGGACCAGACGCCGGGGGTAATCGTGATGCGGATCGACGACACCGTCGGCCGCGACGTCGATCCCCGACTGAAGGGACTGATCGTGGT
>DASQVF010000402.1:0-3870 GCA_035640915.1 Propionibacteriaceae bacterium | reverse complement strand
CCCGCCGATGGTGAGCAGCACGTAGGACGAGAACAGCAACATCTCGAAGCCGACGAACAGGTTGAACAGATCTCCGGCCAGGAAGGCGTTCGACACGCCGGCCGACAGCACCAGCAGCGTCGGGTGAAAGATCGAGACCGGAGTCTCCCGCTTGCGCTCCTCCTCGTCCGCTCCCATCGCGAACAACAGCACCATCAAGGTGACCACCGAGCTGACGAGCAGCATCAGGGCCGACAACCGGTCGGCGACCAGCGCGATGCCCAGCGGCTGCGGCCAGGCACCGACCCACAGGACGATCGGGCCGACCCGGTCGGTGAGGACCAGCAGCGTGATGGCGACGCTGACCACGGCCAGCATCACGAGGGTCGACACGACGCGTTGGGCGCGGGGCCGCCGGTTGAGCGCCAGAGCGAGGCCGGCTCCCAGCAGCGGCAGCAGCACGGGCAGGGGCACCAGGTTGTTCATCGGGACTCCCGTGCGGGCTGGTGCTGGTCGGCCGCGCTGTCCGCGGCGGCGTCTGGCTCGGTCGGTGCGTCCGCGTCGCCATCGAGGCCGTGCGGGACCTCTGGGGCGTCCTCGGCCTCGGGGTCCGGCGCGGGTACGCGCTCGCCCTCCTCGTCGCCGATGCCCTGCCCGACCTCATCGGGATGACCCTCGATGTCGGCGTCGTAGGAGTCCGAGGCGAGGTCGGCTTCGGCCAGCCGGCGGATGGCCGCGTCCTCGACGTCGTCGGCGACCTCGTCGTGACCGTTCAGCTGGAAGCTGCGGTAGGCCAGGGCCAGCAGGTACGCGGTGGTCCCCAGAGTGATGACGATGGCGGTGAGGACCATGGCCTGCGGCAGCGGATCGCTCATCTCCTGCTGCGGGGTGACGCCGATGATCGGCGCACCACCGGCCGCGCCGCTGGCCACCAGGAACATGACGTTGACGCCGTTGGCCGCCACCATGACCCCGACCAGGATGCGGGTCAGGGAACGTTCGAGCATCAGGTACACGCCAGCGGTGACGAGGACGCCGGAGATCAGCACCAAGGTCAGGTTCGGGCTCATCCAGCGCCCCCCTGACCGGCGGCAGCGGGCAGAGCCGGCTCGGCGGTGGCCGTTGCTGCGCGGGAGCGGAGCGTGCTGTGCGGCGCGGGGCCACGGTCCTCGGTCTCGTGCTGGTCGATGCCCGAGCCGAGGGTGCGGGCCAGGTCCAGCATCACCCCGATGACGACGAGGTAGACGCCCATGTCGAAGAACACCGACGTAACCAGGTGCGGCGATCCCAAGACCTCGAGCGGGCCGAGTGGGGTCACCACTTCGGCCAGCCGGCCGAAGTCGATGCTGATGTCGTAGCTCTGCAGGATTCGGCCACCGAAGGGAAGGGGGGCCAGCGCGCTGACGCCGGCCAGCAGCAGGCCGGCTCCGAGAACTCGGCCCGCGTCCACCGGCGCTGCCTCGTCCAGCTCCCGGCTGCCGGCGGCCAGGTAGCGAATGACCAGGGCCATGCCGGCGACCAGACCGCCGGCGAACCCGCCGCCCGGCGCATTGTGACCGGCGATCAGCAGGTACACCGACACGACGATCATCATCGGGAAGAGGATCCGGGTGATCACCTCGAAGATGATCGAGCGGCGTAGCGGGGAGAGCGCCTCACCGCCCCGCAACCAGATCATCCGTCCGGTGCCGCCGGGCTCACCGCTCACGGAGGGACGGATGGGCGGCTCGGGGTAACGGCTCCGGATGAAGATCAGGCTGGCCACGCCGGTGGCCGCAACGACCAGCACGGCGATCTCGCCGAGGGTGTCCCACGCCCGGATGTCGACCAGGGTGATGTTGACGATGTTGTAGCCATAGCCGAACGTGTAGGCCGCCTCGTAGAAGGCCTCCGATACGGGCACCGCGACCCGCGCGCCGGAGGCGGCCAGACCGATCAGGGACACGACAGCTCCGACGGTCACGGCGACGACGAGCCGCCACCAGCGGGTCGCGTGCAGCGGCCGCGTGGTGAAGTACTTCGGCAGCTTGCGGAGCACGAGGGCGAAGACGATGAGGGTTACGGTCTCGACCAGGGTCTGGGTGAGGGCGAGGTCGGGGGCACCGTGCAGCAGGAACAGCACCGCCAGGCCGTAGCCGGTGACGCCGGCCAGCATCACCGCTCGCAGCCGCCCCCGCGACGTGGCGGTGAGGAAGGCGGCCGCGGCCATGATGATGCCGATCAGCAGCTGCGCGGGAGTGTCGAACAGCCGCACCCCGTCAGGCCAGTCGCGCAATGCCAGCAGCGCCCCACCGGGAAGCACGATGACCACGACCAGGATCGCCCCGAGGTAGAGCGGCAGCGAACCGCGCTGCGCCAGGGCGGTGACCTCGACGGCCAACCGGTCCACCGCCCGCATGGTTCGCTGGTAGACCTCCTCGGCCTCCAGCACCATCGGGAAGGTCGACTGCACCTTCGCGATCAGCAGGCGCTGCCAGAACAGCAGCACCCCGCCGGCCAGCGCCAGCACCGAGAGCAGCAACGGGACGCTGAATCCGTGCCACAGGGCGATACCGTGGCTCTCCTCGCCGACGCCGAACTCGTCGACGTAGCCGTCGAACGCCTCGGTCAGCCCTGGTCCGACGAAGCCACCGCCGAGGCTGAGTGCCGCCAGCAGGACCGGCGTCGCGGCGAAGCCCCAGGGCACCGGGTGGCGAACGTGGGCGGTCTCCTCCGCCCCCTCTGGGTCGACGTAGACCTGCTTGGCGGAGGTGGCGAAGGCTCCCCACCAGAACCGGAGTGTGTAGGCCATCGTCAGCGCCGAGCCAGCGACGATGGCCGCGGTCAACAGGACGGCCGGCAGAGCTGGCATCCCGGTGCCGTCGCCGTTGGTGGCCAGATAGGTCAGCGCCTCGAAGTCCGCCTCCTTGGCGGTGAACCCGAGCGTGGGCGGGACGGCGGCCATCGACGCGCCGGCCACCGCGGCGGCCGCGGCCACCACGGGCATCGAACGCCCGACACCGGCGAGCTTGCGGAGGTCACGGGTCCCGGCGCTGTGGTCGACGATGCCGACGACGAGGAACAGGGTCGCCTTGAACAACGCGTGGGAGACCAGCAGGGCCAGACCGCCGAGCGCCGCGGCGCGGGTGCCGATGCCCATCAGCACGACCAGGAAGCCGAGCTGGCTGACCGTGCCGTACGCGAGGAGCAGCTTGATGTCGTACTGGCGCAGCGCGCGCCAGCCGCCCAGCAGCATGGTGGCGGCCCCGAGGGTGAGCAGGACCGGGCGCCAGCCGGGGGTGCCGGCGAAAACCGGGGCCAGCACGGCGACCAGGTAGACCCCGGCCTTCACCATGGCTGCGGCGTGCAGATAGGCGCTGACCGGCGTCGGGGCCGCCATCGCCCCGGGCAGCCAGAAGTGGAAGGGCACCAGGGCCGACTTGGACAGCGCCCCGACGAGCAGCAGCAGCACGGCCACCACGACGAGCGGGGAGTCGACGCCGCTCGCCGCCGCGCCGGCCAGCACCTCGGACAAGCTGTAGCTGTCGTAGCGGACGGCCAGCAGGACGATGCCGACCAGCATGGCCAGACCGCCGAAGGTGGTGACAACCAGCGCCGTCAGCGCCGCCCGCCGGTTCGCCGTGAAGGTCGGGTTGTGCCCCACCAGCAGGTAGGAGAAGACGGTGGTCAGCTCCCAGAAGACGTAGAGGCCGATCAGGTCGTCGGAGGTGACCAGGCCCATCATCGCGCCGGCGAAGGCGAGGAGCACCGCTCCGGTCCGGGTGGGCGGGTCGTCGTCGCCGAAGTACCAGCGGCAGTAGAACAACACCAGAGCCCCGATGCCGCTGACGACCAGCGCCAGCACCCACTGCAGTAGGCCGATCCGGAACGACACCTCGATGCCGAGCGTCG
>DASQVF010000401.1:0-3301 GCA_035640915.1 Propionibacteriaceae bacterium | reverse complement strand
GAGTCCAGGAACACCTTGCCGTGCCGCGCCTCGACGATGAACTCGGTGGTAGCCAGCTCGCGGTCCAGCCGCTCGGCCCGGGCCGCGATCGCCCGCGTCGCCGCGGCGACGTCGGCGGTGTCCGCCGGAGCCAGCGGCACGAAGACGTGGACGCCCTTGGCGCCGCTGGTCTTGACGGCACCGGCGAGACCGGCCTCGTCCAGCACCTGCCGGATCAGGTGCGCCGCGCGTACGGCGAGCCGGAACCCCTCCTCGCGATCCACCCCGGACGGCGGGTCCAGATCGAGGATCAGGTGGGTCTGGTGCTCCCAGTGCGGCGCCTTCATCAGCGCCGGGTGGTACTCCACCGCCCGCTGGTTCGCGAACCAGAGCAGCGTCCGGGAGTCGTTGGCCAGCGCGTAGGTGACCTCGCGCTTCGGCCGGTCCGCCCACATCGGGGTGGACCGGACCCAGTCCGGGGTGTACTTCGGCAGGTTCTTCTGCATGAACGGCGGCTGACCGGGCCGGACCCGGATCACCGACAGCGGCCGGTCGACCAGGTGCGGGACCATCGCGTCGGCCATCCGCTCCACGTAGTCCACCAGGTCCCGCTTGGTTGCCCCGGCCTCGTCGAACAGCGGCTGGTCGAGGTTGGTCAGCGCTACGCCGTCGCGCTCCTCATCAGTCCCCATGATGATCACGGTAGGCCAACGGCGACGTCCGCGGCCTCCCCCCGGTGAGGAAGAACCGCGGACGCCGCCGCTGTGACGAGCTCAGACCGCGAGGGCCAGCGCCGGCTCGGGCACCGCGACCGGCCGGGGCGCCGGCTTCACGAACCGCCACGCCACCACCAGGGCCGCCAGCACCAGCACCGCCCCGAAGGCCAGCGGCGCACCCGGGAAGGTCACCGGCGCCGACGCGGAGGTGAAGTAGCTGAACACGCTGGTGCTGACCAGCGGACCCGCGATGGCGGTGATGCTGAGCAGGCTGGCGACCGCCCCTTGGATCGCGCCCTGCTCGGTCTCGTCCACGCTCGCGGACAGCAGCGCCTGGGTGGCCGGCTCGTCGACCGCTCCGAGCGCACCGAACACGATGACCAGGAAGACCATCCAGCCCTCCGGGACCAGCGCGTACGCCAGGTAGACCGCGACGCTCGTGGTCAGTCCGACCAGGATGCTGCGCCGCTCACCGAGCCGCTTCACCACCGGACCGACCAGCAGACCCTGGGACAGGGCGAGGCTGATCCCCATCACGGCGAAGACGACACCGACCACCGCCATGCTCCAGTCGAAGCGCATTGTGGTGGAGAAGACCCAGGTGGCGTACAGGCCCTGGTTGGCCAGGTTGGTCAGCAGCAGCATGGCGGCCAGCGCGATCAGCAGCGGGGTCCGCCGGAGCAGGCCGAGCGAGGCGATCGGGTTGGCCTGCGACCAGCGGAACCGGCGCCGCTTGCTGCGGTCCAGGCTCTCCGGCAGCAGCGCCACGCACAGCACCAGGTTGAGCACGGTGACCGCGCCGGCGACGAGCAGCGGCACGGCGACCCCGAGACTGCCGAGCAGACCGCCGGCCAGCGGACCGACGATGAAGCCGACGCCGAACGCCGCCCCGACCATCCCGTAACGGGCGGCACGATCCTGGTACGGCGTGACGTCGGCGATGTAGGCGTTGACCGTGGTGAGGATCGCTCCGAGGACGCCGGAGAGGCAGAAGCCGGCGACGTACCAGCCGATGCTCGGGCGGACCGCCAGAGCGAAGTAGGTGATCGCCGGGCCCACCATGCCGAGGATCAGCATCGGCTTGCGGCCGACCTGGTCGCTCAGCGCCCCCAGCACCGGGGCGCAGACGAAGCTGAGGCCGGCCGACAGAGCGGCGATCGCGCCGGCCAGCTGCGCCGCCCGGCCGAAGTCGCCGTCCACAAAGCCGCGGAGCAGCTCCGGCAGCACGGGGATCAGCATCCCCATCGCCGCGACATCGACGAACAGGGTGCTGAAGATCAGGGCCACCCGGGACTTCTCGACCATCTCTCCTCCTAGAACGGAACGTATTGTTCTGTTCCACTACAGTAGCGGAACGGATCATTCCGGTCAAGTGATAGAGTGACCTGCATGCCTCGATCCACCGCCTCGGAACCGGCCGCAACGACGCCACCGCTCAGCGGGCGGCGGGCTGAGGCGGCCCGCAACGACGGGGTGATCCTGGGAGCGGCGCGCGAGGTCTTCCTGGCGGATCCGGGTGCTCCGATCGCCGCCGTCGCCGAGCGCGCCGGGGTGGGCATCGGCGCGCTGTACCGCCGCTACCCGAGCAAGGACGCGCTGCTCCAGCGGCTGTGCGGCGACGGGCTCCAGTCCTACATCGAGGCGGCGGAGGCCTCACTGGCCGACGACCTCGACCCGTGGGCCGCGTTCGCCGGCTTCCTCTCCCGGGTCGTCGACATCGGGGCCGGATCGCTCACCGTCAGGCTTGCCGGGACGTTCTCACCCACGCCGGAGCTCTTCGCCGCCGCCCGTCGGGGTGGTGAGCTCAACGTCGAGATCGTCCGGCGGGCGCACGAGGCCGGGGTGCTACGCCCGGATTTCACCGTCAACGACGTCGGGATCCTCTTCGAGGCCCTGGCCTCGATCGGCTTTGGCGCGCGGGACCGCGACCGCAAGCTGCGGCAGCGCTACCTCAGCCTGTGGCTGGACGGGATGCGAACCCCGCCCGCGCAGGAGCCGCTGCCCGCATCGCCCCCGACCGACCGCGAGCTGCAGGGGCGCTGGCAACGCCGCTGAGCCGGCGTCCTGAAGGCCCTCCGAGAGATTGCGTCCCAGCGGCTACCGCTGGACGAACACCGCCACGGTCCGCCCCGGCACGGTGAAGGTCCCGGTCCGCCGGTCGTAGGCCGAGCCCTTGACCACTGCGTCCGCGCCTTTGGCCTGGACCGGGTGCAGCACGAACCGCTGCCCCGCCGTGCCCGGCATCGTCTGGGTGGTGGCATCCGGGCGCGCGTTGAACACCACGATCAGTCCCTTCAGTCGGGGATCGACGTCGCGGCCGACGGTGTCGTCGATCCGCATCACGATCACCCCCGGCGTCTGGTCCGGGCCGCCGTTGCCGAACGACACCTTCTGCTGCACCAGACGAGCGCTGCCGAGATGGAACAGCGGCGTGCTCTGCCGGATCTCCAGCAGGGTGTTGGCCTGGCTGCGCGCGGTACGGATGTCGGCCGGCTCCGGGTCGAGGGCCGGGTTGGCCAGCAGCGGCCGCATGTAGCCCCACTTGCTCTCGTTGTCCGGCCGCGGCGGCAGCCCGCGCCCGAAGCCGTTCTCGGTATAGCTGAAGT
>DASQVF010000400.1:0-6525 GCA_035640915.1 Propionibacteriaceae bacterium | reverse complement strand
CGGCGGCAAGGGCTACCCGCACGAGAACAGCCGCGCGCAGCAGATCGCCATCGCGCAGAAGCTCCAGGCGGCGGCGGGCTGGGGTCAGTGGCCGGCCTGCTCCAGCAAACTGGGTCTTCGCTGAGCCCTTCGACAAGCTCAGGAGGGCCCCTGCTCGACCCCTCGGCGGTCCGCGACCTGGCCCGCCGGCTCGATCTGCGGCCCAGCAAGCAGCGCGGACAGAACTTCGTCACCGACGCCAACACCGTGCGGCGCATCGTCGCCACGGCCGGCGTCGGTCCGGAGGACACCGTGCTGGAGGTGGGGCCCGGGCTGGGTTCCCTGACACTCGGCCTGCTTCCGGTGGTGCGCCGGGTGATGGCGGTGGAGATCGACGAGCGGCTGGGCCGGGCGCTGCCGGAGACGGTGGCCGAACGGCTGCCGGAGCGCCGGGATGCCTTGCAGGTGGTGGTCGCCGACGCCTTGACGGTCTCCGAGCTGGAGTGGGCGCCGACGGCGGTGGTGGCCAACCTCCCTTACAACGTCGCGGTGCCGGTGCTGCTGCACCTGCTCGCCCGCTTCCCTGACTGGACCCGTGGGCTGGTCATGGTGCAGGCCGAGGTCGCCGACCGGCTCGTGGCGCCGCCGGGCTCGCGTACCTACGGGGTGCCGTCGGCCAAGGTCGCCTGGTACGCCTCCGCCCGCCGGGCCGGGTCGGTGCCGCCGACGGTGTTCTGGCCGGTGCCCAACGTCGAGTCCGGGCTGGTGGCGCTGGAGCGGCGGCCGGCTCCGGTGACGACGGCGAGCCGGGAACGGGTGTTCGCCGTGGTCGACGCGGCATTCGCTCAGCGCCGCAAGATGCTGCGTTCGGCGCTGGCCGGGCTGGCCGGTTCATCGGCGGCGGCCGAGGCGGCGATCACCGCCGCCGGGCTCGATCCGACGGACCGGGGCGAGCGGCTCGGCGTCGCCGAGTTCGCCCGGATCGCCGAGGCACTACACCGGTCCAACGCGGCCAGGGAGTCCTACTAACCTCGCTCGTATGGCCTCTCCCCTGCCGCCGACGCCGGTCGGGGTCCGCGTACGCGTGCCAGCCAAGATCAACCTCGCGCTGAGGGTCGGGCGGCCGCGCCAGGACGGCTTCCACCCGCTGGCCACGGTGTACCAAGCGGTGTCGCTCTACGACGAGGTACACGCTGCCTGGGCGAACCCCGAGGAGTTCGAGGTCAGCGTCACCGGCGAAGGTGCGGAGCTGGTGCCGCAGGACGAGTCCAACCTCGCGGTCCGGGCCGCCCAGCTGCTGGCCCGGACCCACGGGCCGTACGACTCGCTCGGCGTCAGCCTGTCGATCAAGAAGTCCATCCCGGTCGCCGGTGGGCTGGCCGGCGGGTCGTCCAACGGGGCCGCCGCGCTGCTGGCGTGCGCGGTGCTGTGGGACATCGACATCTCCGCCGAGGCGATGCGTGGGCTGGCCGCCGAACTGGGTAGCGACGTGCCGTTCGCGCTGCTCGGCGGCACCGCGGTCGGTCGCGGCCGGGGCGAGGAGGTCGCCCCGGCGCTGGCGCGCGGGACCTACCACTGGGTGCTGGCCTTCGGCCATCACGGCCTGTCCACCCCGGCGGTCTACCGGCGCTTCGACCAGCTGAGCCCGGAGCCGCCACCGCCCGAGATCCCGGCGGACCTGATGAACGCGCTGCGCAGCGGCGATGCCAAGCTGCTGGGCGCCGCGCTGGTCAACGACCTGCAGCCGGCCACCCTGGATCTGCAGCCGCGGCTCAAGCAGGTGCTGGAGGCCGGGCTGGAGTACGGGGCGCTGGGCGCGCTGGTGTCGGGCTCCGGTCCGACCTGCGCCTTCCTGGTCGACTCCGAGTCGGCCGCCGTGGATCTCAGTGTGGCGCTCAGCGCCGACGGGATCTGCCGGGCGGTACGCCGGGCCACCGGCCCGGTGCTCGGTGCTCGGGTCATCGGCTGAGCAGTCCGCGCAGCGTCCGGACCAGCTGGGCGCGATCGGCCTCGGCCAGTCCGTCCAGCATGGCGCGCTCGGCATCCAGGAGGTCGGCCAGCGTGGCGTCGACCGTCTCCCGGCCCTGGTCGCTCAGCCGCACCAGGACGCCGCGGCCGTCGGCTGGATGCTCCTCCCGGTTGACCAGGCCGCGAGCGGCGAGCCGGTCCACCCGGTTGGTCATGGTGCCGGAGGTGACACCCGTCTCCCGGACCAGCTGCCCGGGGGTGAGTCGGTACGGCGGACCGGAGCGGCGCAGCGCCGCCAGCACGTCGAACTCCCACGACTCGAGGCCGTGAGCACCGAACGCGCCGGCCCGACGCCGGTCCAGGTGACGGGCGAGTCGACTGATCCGGGACAGCACCTCCATCGGCGCGGTGTCCAGGTCGGGGCGCTCCCGGCGCCAGGCGTCGACCAGCGCGTCCACCTCGTCGGGCGCCGGGTCGCTCACAGCCGCGATCCTAGGCGGGCCGGAGAGGTGCGGAGGCAGTCAGCGGTGCAGGTCGGCGTCCTGTTTCGGCATGGTCGCGGCCAAGGCGGCGATGGCGACGCAGAGCACGGCTGGCACGGCCATCGCGTGGTGGATGCCCACCTGTGCGACGAGGAAGCCGACCAGTGCCGGGCCGATCAGGAACGCGGCGTACCCGAAGGTGACCACCACGGCCAGCACCCGGCCGCCGCCGATGTGCCCGGCCACTGCGTACACCTGCGGCGCGATCATGCCGACGCCGAAGCCGACCAGTGCCCAGCCGACCAGCAGCAGCGGCAGGGTGTCGACAAGGGTGACGGTGAGGTAGCCGATCGCCGCGGTGGCGCCGCCGAAGCGGACCACGGCCCGGCGGCCGAACCGGGTGACCAGGCGGTCACCGAGCAGCCGGATCAGCACCATGAAGCCGCTCACCGCGACGAGTCCCAGGGAGCCGGTCTCGGTGTCGACCTGGGCGACGTCGGTGACGTGCAGCGAGGACCAGTCCACCGCGGTGCCTTCGGACAGCCCGAAGCCGAGGGCCATGATGCCGAGCAGCCACGCCGCCCGCGGGATGGCGGTGCGGACGCCGTCCACCTTGTGCTCGACGACCGCGGCTCGGGGGGTGATCCGGATCAGCACGACCAGAGCGAGCACCGCCAGACCGGCCAGGACCAGCATCAGCGGGGTGACGACCTCACCGCCGGTCAGTCCCAGCACGGTGGCCAGCAGCAGCACGGTGCCGGCGCCGAGGAAGTTGCCGACCGACCACATGGCGTGGAAGAAGCTCATGATCGCCCGGCCGCGGGCGGCCTCGACCTGGACGCCGATCGCGTTCATCGCGACGTCCAGAGCGCCGTTGCCGAACCCGATCAGCATCGCGCCGACGACCGCGACCACGTACGTCGGTGCCAGGCCGAGCGTGACCGCACCCGCGATCAGCACCGGCAGCCCGACCAGGGTGACCCTGCGGGCGCCCAGTGAGTCGGCGAGCCGGCCGCCGATCTGCATCGAGGTGATCGCGGCGGCGCCGGCGAGGAACAGGGCGAGAGCGATCTCGTTGGCCCCGATGTCGAGCTTGGCCCGCAGCGAGGGGAGGGCGCCGCCGTAGCCGCCGAGCAGCAGGCCGTTGACGACGAAGAGCAGGGTCACCGCCGTGGCCGCGGTGCGGCTGGCCAGCGGATTGGTGGCCGTCGGGGCAGTGAGGGACAGTGGTTGCGACATGGCGAGGCAGAGGTTTCTGTATCGATTTAGTTAGCGTCGAAAATGATAGCCCAGACCTGCGGGAGGAGGGAATTCGCGTGGCGAGGGAGCTCCGGCCCGAGGATGGGTGCCGGGTTTAGCTGGCCCGACTCGCCGAGCGACTGGCGCGGCCGGCGCAACCGCGCCGCGTCTCTACCCTGGGGCCATGCCGCTGACCGCGAAGTACGCCACCACCTGCGGGGTATGCGCCGGTCCGATCCAGCCCGGCGAGGAGATCACCGACACCGGCGGCGGCCGCAACCGGCGGTGGGCCCATGTGACGTGCCCGCCCGGGCTGTTCGATGTTGAGCAAGGGCCCCTTTCCGCTCCCGCGGCGACCGCGTCCGCGGCGACCGCGCCCTCGGTCGAGGCGCTGTCGGTGTGGACGGATGGTGCCTGCTCCGGCAATCCCGGTCCCGGCGGCTGGGCGTGGGCAACCCGCGACGGCCGGCAGGACTCGGGCGGGTCGCCGTTGACCACCAACCAGCGGATGGAGATCCAGGCGGCGCTGGAGGCGGTCCGCGCCCTCGACGGTCCGCTGGTCGTGGTCAGCGATTCCACCTACGTCGTCAACTGCTTCCGGGACCGGTGGTGGCAGGGCTGGCTGGCCCGGGGCTGGATGACCAGCGCCAAGAAGCCGGTGGCCAACCGCGACCTCTGGGAGCCGCTGGTGACCACGGTGCTGGACCGCGGCGACATCAGCTTCCGCTGGGTGAAGGGCCACTCCGGCGACCCGATGAACGACCTCGTTGATCAGCTCGCCGTCGCGGCGGGTCGGCTTCAGCGGTGAGGAGCCGCGGCTTCGCCTCCAGGCCGCGGAGTCCGTTCCAGGCCAGGTTGACCAGATGGGCGGCCACCTCGGGCTTCTTGGGCCGGCGGGTGCCGAGCCACCACTGACCGGTGGCGGCCACCATGCCTACCAGCATCTGGGCGTACATCGGGGCAGTCTTCGCGTCCAGGCCGCGGCTCTTGAACGCCCCGACCAGGATGTGCTCCACCTGGCTGGCGATGTCGCCCAGGATGGTGGCGAACGAACCGCCAGTGCTGCCCACTGAGGAGTCCCGGGCCAGGATGCGGAAACCGTCGGTATGGCCCTCGATGTAGTCCAGCAGGGCCAGGGCCGCCTGCTCGATCAGCTCCCGCTCGCTGCCGGACGTCAGAGAACCGCCGATCCCTTCCAGCAGGGTCCGCACTTCGCGGTCGACCACCACCGCGTACAGGCCCTCCTTGCCGCCGAAGTGCTCGTAGACGACGGGCTTGCTGACCGATGCCGAGGCGGCGATCTCCTCCACCGACGTGCCCTCGAAACCGCGCTCGGCGAACAACCCGCGGGCGACGGTGATCAGCTGCTCCCGCCGTTCCGCGCCCGTCATCCGCACCATGGGCACCCAGTGTGGTCGATCACGAACGATCCGATGCGGCGGGCCGGTCATCCGCCGGTTCTCATCTGACGTGGCGGCCGAGCCCCCCGGCGTACAGTAAGCATGGCCAACGGACATGTCGGCCGCGTTCCCCGGTTGGTCTGCCGGCAGGGCCCGCCTGACTTTGAATCAGGATTAGCGTCGTAGGTTCGACTCCTACCCGGGGAGCACAAGCGTCAGCCAGTAACGAGGAGCCCGCGGTCTTGTCCGAGCAGTCCTATCTCGACGCGCGCCCGGTGGCCGCCGTCGTCATCCTCGCCGCGGGCGAGGGCAAGCGGATGAAGTCGGCCCGGTCGAAGCTGCTGCACGAAGTGGCCGGACACTCGCTGCTCAGCTACGCGGTGCGGGCAGCCACCAGCCTCCAGCCCGAGCACATCGTGGTCGTCGTCGGACACGGCCGGGACCAGGTCCAGGCCCATCTCGACGAGATCGCGCCACACGTGACCACCGCGGTCCAAGAGCAGCAGCTGGGCACCGGGCACGCGGTGCAGGTCGCCCTGGAGCGGCTCGGTGCGCTGTCCGGGGAGGTGGTCGTCACCTACGGCGACGTGCCGATGCTGGCCACCGAGACCCTGTCCGCACTGGTGGAGGAGCACCGCAGCCGCCAGGCGGCGGTCACCGTGCTCACGGCCGAGGTGCCGGACCCGACCGGCTACGGGCGGATCCTGCGCGACGCCGACGGGGCGGTGCAGGCGATCATCGAGCACCGGGATGCCGACGAGGCCCAGCGGACCATCTGTGAGATCAACTCCGGGATCTACGTCTTCGAGGCGGAGACCCTGCAGACCGCCCTGACCGAGCTCGCGCCGACCAACGACCAGGGCGAGCTCTACCTGACCGACGTGCTGGGGCTCGCCCGGCGCGACGGCCGCGCGGTCGCGGCCCTGGTCACCGACGACCTGTGGCAGACCGAGGGGGTCAACGACCGGGTCCAGCTCTCCGCGATCAACGCGGAGATGAACCGCCGGATCGTGCACCGGTGGATGCGTGAGGGGGTGACGGTCATCGACCCGGCCACCACCTGGGTGCACGCGTCCGTCGACCTCGCCCCGGATGTCACCTTGCTGCCCAACACCTCCCTGGAGGGCGCCACCTCGGTCGGAGCCGGCGCCACCATCGGCCCCGACACCACGCTGGTCGACGTCGAGGTGGGCGAGAACGCCCATGTGGTCCGGGCCCACGCAGTGCTGAGCGTGATCGGGGCCGGAGCCAACGTGGGCCCGTACGCGTCCCTGCGGCCGGGCACCACCCTCGGGACCGGCAGCAAGGTCGGCACCTTCGTGGAGACCAAGAACGCCCGGCTCGGAGCGGGGGCGAAGGCTCCGCACCAGGCCTACCTGGGCGACGCCGTGGTCGGCGACGGGGCGAACATCGGCGCCGGGGTGATCTTCGCCAACTACGACGGGCTCCGCAAGGAG
>DASQVF010000399.1:0-3010 GCA_035640915.1 Propionibacteriaceae bacterium | reverse complement strand
TGGCTGGAGCTGCTCGGCGAGGACGCCGGACCGCCCCGCCGCAGCAGTCTGCGAACGCGGCTGCTGGTCTTCCTGGCCAAGCATTTCGGGACGGTGTTCGTGCTCGCCCTGATGCAGCGGGCGGAGGGCCGGTCCCCGTACGAGGACGACGCCGACGCCAGCGCGACGATGGCCGCCGACGAGCGGATCCACGGCGAGGTGCTGCGCGGTCTCGCGGCCCGGGGCCGGGAGCGGCTGTCCGGAACCTTCCGGGCGGCGGTGTTCGGGGCCAACGACGGCCTGGTCAGCAACCTGGCCCTGGTGCTCGGCATCGGCGCCACCGGCGTCGACACCCGCACCGTCCTGTTCACCGGTATCGCGGGTCTGCTGGCCGGAGCGCTGTCGATGGCCGCCGGGGAGTACGTGTCGGTGCGGTCGCAGCGCGAGCTGCTGCAGTCCACCCAGCCGGACCCGGAGTCGCAGTCGGCCCTGCCGCACCTGGACGTGGACGCCAATGAGCTCGCGCTGGTCTACCGAGCTCGGGGGATGGAACCGCCGGAGGCCGAGGCGCATGCCCGGACCGTGCTGGCCACCCTGCACTTGGACCCCGACGCGACCGACGTCGCCCACGTGGACCCGCACCAGGCCGTGGGCTCGGCGTGGGGCGCGGCCATCTCCAGCTTCGGCTTCTTCGCCTCCGGAGCGTTGATCCCGGTGTTGCCCTACCTGTTCGGCGCCTCGGGATTGACCGCGGTGGTCATCGCCGCCGTGCTGGTCGGCATCTCGCTGCTCGGCACCGGCGCGGTGGTGGGCATCCTGTCCGGCGCCTCACCGCTCAAGCGAGCCCTGCGGCAGCTCGGCATCGGGTACGGCGCCGCCGCCGCCACCTATCTGCTGGGCCTCGCCTTCGGTGCGACCGTCTGAGCTTGTCCCGTGCTGGTCCCGAGCAGCTCACTGTCCCGTCCAGTCGACGACCCGGCCTGAGCCGGCTGGCGGGGCCGGCGAATGTCGGCGAGGAGGGTGGCTTCGGCTGCCACGGGTTCCGAGTGATCCAGCGGCTTGTCGATCGTGGCCGTGCCCGCGCTCGGCCGCTCGCCGTTTGAGCGCGCCGCGAGGGCAACCGTGGCGACGGCGAGTGGCAGGGTCATGAAGAGCGTCAACGAGTACCGCTGCCCGCCGGAGACCGGGCCGGCCAGGAAGGTCAGCAGCAGCACGCCGGCCGGGATGAAGACCGCCAGCGCCGTCCGATGGCGTCGCCGAAGCACCAGCAGGGCGGAGATCAGCCAGAGCCAGCAGATGGGACCCGGGGACATGGCCAGCCCGACCACGGGGATGGCGCGGTATCCGTCGTCGTGCAGACCGACTCGGTACGTCTTGGTCGGCATGATTCCGCTCGACTCGATCTTCCCCGCGATGCCGGCGGTCGGCTTCCCGGACGGGATGTCGAGGTGGATTCGGCGGACGTCGTTGGCTGACCAGCGGTTGATGCCGTCGTAGGAGGGCCCAACGGGATCCCAGTACCCGACGGTGTTGGCCAAGGTCGCCGCGATCGCGGTTTTGGGATACTTCCCGACGATCCCGGCCCACCCGGCAAGGAACTCGGTAGTGCTGTGGTCGCCCCAGGCCCTCTTGGCGCTGGATTTCACCGGGTCGGCCAGCCAGGGCACGTAGCTCTTCGCCAGTTCTTCCAAAGGTTTTCCGGAGAAGATGCGGATCATGAACTCGCGATCGACGGTGGAGAGCTCGTCTCCGTGCCGCCGGGCGATGAGGGCGAGCTGCTGCAGCGGAACCGAGTAGGACTCCGTCTTCGGGCCCGGCTGCACGTTCAGCGCTGAGTAGACCGGGCCGACGTAGATGCCGTACGCCGCGACCAGCGCTGCCGAGACAACGAGGATTCGCTTCCAGAAGTGGCGGAGGGGCAAGAGAAGCAGCGGCAGGGTCAGGGCCATCACGTGGATGCCGTTGTTTCGCATCAGGCAGCCGAAGATTCCTGCGATGGCCAGGGTCACCCACGGCCACCGCCTCCGCGCCGTCTCGGGTCGGCCGAACACAACTTCGCCGATGCAGGTGAAGAAGACGACCATGGCGATCGAGAAGGGCACGTCCTTGACCAGCTGCACGCTGTAGTACCCGAAGACCGGCAGCAGCGCCAGCCAGGCCAGCGCGCCGGCCCAGATCCCGGGGCGCAGTCCCCAGACCGCCGTCCGGGCCAGCATGAAGGTGAAGGCGGCGGAGCTCGCCAGGATCACCGTAACCGCGCCGATGGCGACGCCACCGGCGTCACCCCAGCCGAGAGTCGTCCCCGACCACTGCATGACCGTGATGAGCAAGGAGTGCCCGACCGGGTCGTAGGTCTCCCAGGGGCTGGTTCCGCGGGCGTACGCGTAGCTGCGGAAGGTGTCGAAGGCCACGATGCCGGGCCAGTACACGACAAGGTAGGGGACCCGGGAGAGGACGAGGATCCCCATCACCACCAGTAGAGCCTTGCGGCGTGGTCCGCGGTCGGGGGCCCGCAGTGCCGCCACCAGGCGGGCGAGCGGGCCTGGACGACCTTCGCGCTTGGAGAAGGCGTCCGGATCGGGAGCGAAAGAGTCCGAGCGCAGACTGTGGGTGTCGAGCGCCGAGATCAGCGCGGCCAGACCGCAGCTCACCATCCACGCGATGCCCAGCCAGTGCACGACAACCCACGGGAGATTGGCCGGAGCCAGCAGCGCGCCAACGGCGCCGAGGAACTTGCGGATCAGCACGCCGAGGAGCTGCGCCGTCGCGAGCACGACGGCGATGCCGACGGCCCAACGCCAGGCCGATGCCGAAGCAGTGCGCAGCACCCACAGTCCACCGGCGAGAAGGCCCACGAACACGGCCACGGAAGTGACACTGGTCCCGGCCAGTGTGGTCAACAGCGGGCCGGGCCGGGTGCCGGAGTAGATGGTGAGGACCGAGACGACAGCGCCCGCTGTGGCGAGGAACGGTCCGGCAACAGCGCCGCGGCCGCCGGTGGTCACCGGTCAACTGTAGGGGTGGAGCAGCC
>DASQVF010000398.1:0-5228 GCA_035640915.1 Propionibacteriaceae bacterium | reverse complement strand
GCCGGATCAAGGTGGGCCCGGCGAAGTCGTAGCGAGGGTTCATGACGGCGTCTCTCGGTGCTCAGACGGTGGTACCGGCGTCGGCGCTGTGGGTGGCGGCCCAGGAAGCGAGCAGGGCCAGGGCTTCGGCGGTGGGCGAGGCCGGTTCGGCGGCGTAGATGGTGAGGGTGAGACCGGGTTCGGCGATCATCTCCAGACTTTCGTAGGCCAGAGCCAGGTTCCCGACCACGTGGTGGTGGAAGTACTTGGTTCCGGCGCCGTGGAGACGGACGTTGTGGGCGCTCCAGCGGCGGCGGAACTCCTCGCTCCGGGTGGACAGCTCCCCGACGAGGTCGTGCAGACCCTTGTCGTAGGGGTCCCGACCGGCCTCGGTACGCAGGATGGCGACGGCGATGTCCGCGGCGGTGTCCCAGTCCGGGTAGAAACGGTGAGCATCGTCGTCGAGGAAGGTGTAGCGGGCGAAGTTCGGCTGGCCGGTGGGGTCACTGTCGTAGAGCGAGGAGTGCATGGCACGACCCAGATGGTTGGTGGCCAGCAGGTCCATCCGACCGTTGCGGACGATCGCCGGACCGCTGGTGATGGCGTCCAGCGCCCACTGCAGGGCGGGCCGGGGAGTCCACCGCTTGGTGGCACGGCGTCGTGGCCGGACGAGTGCGCTGGTGCCGTCGGCGGCCTGGGCGAGGTGGAACAGGTGGGCCCGCTCGGCGTCATCGAGCTGCAGGGCCCGGGCGATCGCGTCGAGGACGGCGGCGGAGACTCCGGCCAGCGCGCCGCGTTCCAGCTTGGAGTAGTACTCGATGCTCACCCCGGCGAGCGACGCGACCTCGCCTCGACGTAGCCCGGGAACCCGTCGACTGCCGACCTGAGGCAGCCCGGCCTGCTCCGGGCTGATCTTGGCTCGTCGTGTGACGAGGAACTCCCGTACCTCGGCGCGGTTGTCCATGCAGCAGACCGTACGGCCCTTCCCGGCCAAGTGGGATGCCCTGTCAGTACACCTTCCGTCAGGAACTCCTCCCACCGCTCGGGAGCCTGCGCCTACGTCAGGCGAACGTGAATCGGGTCGCGTCCTGGTAGAGCACGTTCCACGCCAGTACCAGGACCGGCGACAGTCGCCAAGTGCCGGCTCGGTACGCATCGGGGGACGCCGCGAATCCGTACTTGGCCTGCGTGGCGGCCAGCAGACGGCTGAGCTCGTCCTCGCTCGGCCGGTGCCACTGCGCGGTTCCCTCGGCGATGACCGGCGAACCGCCCGACTCGGTGTGGATCACCGCGCGGGGGTTGTGGCGCAGGTTGCGGATGTGCACGGTGGCCGGGTCGCCGCCGAAGTAGAGCGAACCGTCTGACCAGATGCCGTCCACCGGGACGGTGTGCGGGCGCCCGTCCGGTCGCGTGGTGGCCAGCCAGTAGGTCCGGGCCGTCGCGAGCTTCTGCTCCACCTCGTCCCAGCCGAGCACCTGGTCCGGAGTCCCGTATGACCTGGGAAGCGCCAGCTGTCGTGCGACCACCTCCACGGCAGCAGCATCGAGCCGCCGGCTGGCCCTGTCAACGCGTACCGATCTCGCGGGCCCCGAGGCACGCCCCGGGTCACAGCCGACCAGCGGGCCTGGTCTCCCCACGCCGCTGGAGCGGAACGTCCGGGTACGCCGGGGCCATGACCCAGACCCCGCCGCAGCCCGCCGGGGTCGCCACCCGCGAATCGCCCGGCGGCCAGCCATTCGCACTAGGTTCTCTCTCAGGAGCAGCTGAGGAGTCCACTGTGCATCGATACCTCGTCGTGGCGAACCAGACGCTGGGCGGTCCGGAATTGATGGAGGTCATCCGCGATCGGATGGCGCGCGGTCCGGCCGAGTTCTGGGTCCTGGCGCCGGCCACACCAGCCACCCAGCTCATCACCGACTTCGGCGCGCTGGGCGGCTCATTCCCCCTCGATCCCACGGTGCTGCCCACGGCGGCGGAGGTCCGCGAGGAGGGCGTTGCCGTGGCCCGGTCGAACCTGGAGACCGAGCTGGGCCGACTACGCGAGATGGGCGCGACCGCCGACGGCGCCGTAGGCGACCCCAATCCGCTGGTGGCGATCGAGAAGGCGGTCGCCGAGCAGCAGTTCGACGAGATCATCCTCTCGACCCTGCCGACGGGTATCTCGCGCTGGCTCGCCCTGGACCTGCCGCACCGGGTGCAGCGCAAGATCGACGTGCCGCTGACGGTGATCACCGCTCGCCGATAGCGCCGGCTTCTATCGCGGCCGGGCGTCCGACGTACCGTACGCCGGCACCTGCCGTCCGGCCGCCTCCAGGATCCCCTGTGCTCGACGGGTCAGCACGTGGCGGTAGGTGTCCCGATCGAGAACGGCCGGCTGCTGCTTCGACGCCCATTGGGTGCCGGAGAAGGTCCCGTCCCGACGGCGGTCACCTTCCAGCAGGTCCAATGCCTCGCCGGCCCGGGGATCGTCGAGCCGACCGAGGACGTGGAGCAGCCGGAGACCCTGGAGCACGTCGTAGTGCCAGTACGGCGGGTAGTGCAGCCTGGTCCAGGATGGGTGGATCGGCTCCCCGGTCCGGCGGGATCGGAACAGCTGATGCTGCAGCAGCAGCTCGGCGGTCCGGTCGGCCGCGGCGCGAGCCGTCTCGTCGCCGGTCAGCTGGGCGTAGGTGGCGAGCCCGAGCGCCGGTGTGACGGACTCGTGGAAGGACGATCGGTGGGCGGTACGGTGCCGGTCGCAGTTCCACCCGCCATCCGGCCACTGCCAACCGATCAGTGCCTCGACGAGCCGGCTGGTGCTCGGATGGTCGGCGAAGCCGAGCCGGGAGAAGGCGTACACCGCGTTGCCCTGCATCGAGGCGTGGCGACGAGGCCGGCCGTCCTCTCTCCCGAGTGGAGGGTCGTCGATCCCCGACTGGAGCCATGCGACTTCCTGGTCGATCCCGCGCTGGAGGCGCTCCGGCGGGATCGCGGTGTCCAGATCGGCAAGCTCCACCAACCGCCAGTGCGTCCCCCACCACTTCTGGTAGGGATGGACGTCGGGAAACTGCAGCAGCTGTTCGACGGGATCACGCGCCGAGGTCACGTCCTGATCCTGTCCAGGCATGACGTTCCGCGCAATTGGATCGAGTGCGGGTGATCAGGCGGAAGTGGTCACTTCTACCGCCGAGCTGTTGAGTCAGAGCACCCAGAAGGCGGAGATGGCCATCGGTAGAAAGCCGAGGAGCACCCATGGTGAGTAGGGTCGTCGCCGGTTGACGACCAGCACCGCCCCGGCGGTGGCGAGGCCGAAAGCCCCGCTCATCACCCACAGCCCGATGGTGCTGCTGCGGCTGGTCTCCTCGGGATAGACGGCGAGGTATAGAGCGAGCATGCCCGCGAAGAGCCCGAAGACCACGATGATCAGCGCCGAGATGACCATCCGCTGAACGAGGTCGAGGCTGCGCTCCTCGGCGTCGTCGGGCCGGTTACCCGGCACGGGACGAGGTTCGCGGCCGGTGGCCTTGGATTCCATCGACTCCTCCTGCGGCCGGTAGTTGTCACCGACCCTCCTATCCCAGCATGGCCGTGCTATCGGGGAGTCAACACACGGAACTCATTGCCATCGGGATCGGCCATCATCACCCAGCCGCCGCCCTGACCGATGTCGCTTCTCCTCGCCCCGAGGGACAGGAGACGCTCGACCTCGGCTTGCCCGTCACCGTGAGCAGGGGGAGCCAGCAGGAAGTACAGCCGGTTCTTCCCGGTCCTCGGCGCAACGGGCGGACCGCCCCACGCGATCTTCGGACCGCCGTGCGGCGAGCGGATCGCGGTCTCCTCGTCCTGGTCCCAGACCAGCGGCCAGTCGAGCGCTCTGCTCCAGAAATACCCGACCTCCTGCGAACCGTCGCATGAAAGTGCACCGAGAAACCCGCAGTCAGCCAGGAAGTTGTTGCCCGGCTCGATGACACAGAACTCGTTGCCCTCGGGGTCGGCGAGCACCACATGACCCTCCTCCGGGCGCTGGCCGACGTCGATGTGCCGGGCGCCGAGCTGGAGCGAACGCGCGACCGTCTCCTGCTGGTCCTCCAGCGAGGTGCTCGTCAGGTCGAAGTGCATCTGGTTCTGGCCGGTCTTCTGCTCCTGCGACGAGAAGAATCGGACCTGGAACCCGGTGTCATCGCTCGGTAGCAGAGCGATGCCATCGGTTGGGTGGTCGCTCATCTCCCAGCGCAGGACTCCGGCCCAGAAGTGCGCGAGGCGGAGTGGATCGTTCGCATCGAAGCAGACGGCGCGGAGTTGAGAAGCCATCCCGCTCCGACCTCCGATCTGTTGAGTGGCCGTCGTCGGTCCTTGCCCTCGGTCGTGCGCGTACACCTCGGGCGGACGGACCGAGGCTGCCAAGGTGGCTGCCGCCGGTCAACATCTTTAACGCTTACTGCCGTGGTCATCTGGCACGTACCGGTGCAGGCGTTAACATCGTCGAGTGACGATGAAAGTGGTGGCGACCGTTGCCGAGCCCGGGGAACTCGACGAGGCCAGGGCCTTGTCGGCGGCCGGATGCCTGTTCCGCAGCCTCGGTGATCCTGCTCGGCTGGCGATCCTGCGGCATCTCGCGCTGGGTGAGCACCGAGTCGTCGACCTGACCGCCCACCTGGGGCTGGCCCAGTCCACGGTCAGTGCCCATCTGGCCTGCCTACGAGACTGCGGCCTGGTCACCTCGCGTCCGCAGGGACGGGCGTCGATGTTCTCGCTCGCGGCGGCGCCCGAGTTGATGGAGGTGCTGGCGGCGGCCGAGCGGCTGTTGGCCGTGACCGGCGATGCGGTCGAGCTGTGCCCGCGCTATGGCGCCGGGGCTCAGTCGAGCGCTGTGGACGCCGGCCGGTGACGGTTCTGGCGCCAGGTCTGACGGACACCCGGATCGAGCAGTTGACCCGTCGCGGACTGCGGCTGGCTCGGCTCACCGTGGCGTACAACGTGGTCGAGGGTGCAGTGGCCGTCACAGCCGGGCTGCTGGCCGGGCTGGTCTCGCTGGTCGGGTTCGGCCTGGACTCCGGTATCGAGTCGGCGGCCGCGGTCCTGGTCGCGCTGCGGCTGGCGGCCAGACTCCGACACGGGCAGGCCGATCCTCGCCGGGAGCGGCGGACCCTGAGGGCGGTCGCGGTCACGTTCTTCCTGCTCGCGGCCTACGTCACCGTCGAGGGCATCCGGGACCTCGTGGCCGCCGAGGACCCGAGCTCCTCGACAGTCGGGATGGTGTTGCTCGCCTT
>DASQVF010000397.1:0-2554 GCA_035640915.1 Propionibacteriaceae bacterium | reverse complement strand
ACGACCGAGCGACCGCGGGCGATCCCCTTCCGGGCGAAGTCCGCCCGGTCCTTCATCTGCTGCTCGGGCGCGACGTAGAACGGCATGCTCATGACAAGGCGCCCTCTCGAAGAGGCTCAGGCAAGCGGAGCTCCCGGACCGTCCGGCCGCTCGTTCCGGCCCTCCATCATGTCCGAGACCATCTCGGCGACCTGGCTGTCACTGACCCGCGAGACGCCGTCGGCCGTGGCCATCAGCACCACCGGGAAGATCTTGCGGGTCAGGTCCGGCCCGCCGGTGGCCGAGTCGTCGTCGGCCGCGTCGTACAGCGCCTGGATGACCGCCATGGTGGCCTGGTCGGCCCCGAGGTCGGCGCGGTACAGCTTCTTCAGGGATCCGCGCGCGAAGACCGAGCCCGACCCCACCGAGAAGAAGGCGTGCTCCTCGTAGCGGCCGCCGGTGGCGTCGTAGGAGAAGATCCGGCCCTCCTCCGCGGCCAGGTCCCAACCGGCGAACAGCGGCACCACGACCAGCCCCTGCAGGGCCATGCCCAGGTTCATCCGGATCAGGGTGGCCAGCCGGTTGGCCTTCCCGACCATCGACAGCGGCGCACCCTCGAGCTTCTCGTAGTGCTCCAGCTCCACCTGGAACAGGCCGACCAGCTCGACCGCGATGCCGGCCGCGCCGGCGATCCCGATCATCGAGAACTCGTCGGCGGGAAAGACCTTCTCGATGTCCCGCTGGGCGATGATGTTGCCCATCGTGGCCCGGCGGTCACCGGCCATCACCACCCCACCGGGGAAGGTGGCCGCGACGATGGTCGTGCCGTGGGCGGTCAGGTCACCGACGCCCGAGACCGCCGTCCCGGGCGATGGCAGCACGTCAGGCGCGACCCGGCGCACGAAGTCGTGAAACGACGAGGAGCCGACCCGGAGATACTCCGCGGTCAGCTCGGCGGCCGAGGCCCGCTCCCTCACTGCCCGCCCTTCTGCACGAAGGAGCGCACGAACTCCTCGGCGTTGACCTCTAGGACGTCATCAATCTCGTCAAGCAGCGAGTCCACCTCGGAGTCGAGCTCGGCCTTGTGCCCGGTGTCCGCGGGCGCGAGCTCCTCGACCTCCCGGTCCTCAGTACGCCGCGCCTTGCGGTGACTCTGCTCTGACTCAGCCATTACTGCTCCTGTCCTTGCGGGCCTTAAGCGTAGCCAACGGCTCCGACGGCGGCCTGAAGGTTTCCGGTGACGCGCATGCGCCCCGTACCCGGTCGTGCCGGGCACGGGGCGCATCCGTCTTGGGCTAGCTGCGGGACCCGCCCGCCGCCAGGTAGGCGTTGACGATGCCGTGCCCGTAGAACCCGTTCTTCTCCACCGGGCCGGCGCAGTACGCCTCCGAGGTGACCTGCGTGCCCGGAGGGTTGGGCGGGCTGGGCAGGACCCGGGTGTAGACGAAGTTCCGGGGCTGCGGGCAGGCCTGGTCGGTCGCCGTCCGGTACAGCGTGCGCTCGGTCCGCGCCGGATCCAGCCGCAGGCCCGCGTGGAACCGGTCCCGCTCACCGAGCCGACCCACGATCAGCGCTGCCACCCCGGCCGCGTGCGGGGCGGCCATCGAGGTGCCCTGCAGGTACTGGTAGTACGCGCAGGTCCCGTTCTGGCAGTCCCGGACGACGTTCGGCACGGTCGGGACCCCGTCCTCGTCGACCCACTCGTTCGCCCGGACCAGGGCCTCCGGGACAGCGGCGAGGATCAGGTTGGCGTAGTTCAGCGTGTTGTCCGGGCTGTCGTACGCATCGCCACCGGGCGCCGAGACGTCGGTCTGCTCGGTACCCCAGTTGGAGTAGTAGGCCTTTCGCTTGCTCGGGCCGAGTGCACTCACCCCGACCACCCCGCGCGACTCGGTCGGCACGGTGATGCAGGAGTTGTCGATGGTGCGGTCGTACTCGGTGCCCGGCGGGTAGTCCGGGCTGGAGGTGTCGGTCTCCGGGTTGTTGAGATCGGTCGCCTCGTTGCCCAGTGCCGCCACCGGGAGCACGTCCCGGTAGAGCGCGTAGTTGAGGGCCCGCTGGGTGGCCCGGCGGATCACCCGCTGCTCCCGCTGCGCCTCCGGGCTGTCCGCCGGGTTGTCGACGCAGTTGAACAGCCACGGATCGGTGTAGTAGCTCATGTTGATCACGTCCACGCCGATGTCGCCGGCGTAGGTCATCGCGTCCAGGGTCGCCTTGAGGAAGAAGAACCCCGAGTCCTGGCCGGCCCGGATGTTGATCAGGGTGGCCCTGGGGGCGACGCCGGCGATGCCGAGGCCGTTGATCGGCGAGCCGATCGTGCTGGCCACGTGCGTGCCGTGGTCGTTGTCGTCGACGTCGGCCGGGTCCACACACGAGGGGACCTCACACGGCCCGTCGATGTCGGGCATGTCCGTGACGAAGTTGCGGCTCAGCCGCTTGCTGAAGTTGGGGGCGATGTCGGGGTGGCTGCCGTCGACGCCGGTGTCGATGATGCCGACCCGGACGCCCTTCCCCTGGTTGAGCGCGTACGAACCGGTCGGCGTGGCGCCGATCATCCGCATGTCCCACTGCAGGT
>DASQVF010000396.1:0-5757 GCA_035640915.1 Propionibacteriaceae bacterium | reverse complement strand
AGGAACGATGAGCGAAACACGCTTTTCGTTTCGCGAAGAGCGACGACGTCGCCGGATCAGAGCGCCGGGCGCGAGCGCCAGGCCGAGAAAAGCCAGCTCCCCCGGTTGGACTCGAACCAACAACCCTTCGGTTAACAGCCGAATGCTCTGCCAATTGAGCTACAGGGGACCGCCGATGGCGCGGCTAGCAAGGTTAGCAGCCGATCAGCGGAGGTCGAACTCGGTTCTCAGTCGGGACATCGCCTCGTCCGCCACCGCCTGCACTCCCTCGGTCTGCCAGGTCAGGCCCCGAGTCAGGCTGCTGTGCCAGCTGAGCCCGCCGTCGGCGCTGAGGTCGCGGCGGGCGGTCACGATTACTCCGCGGTCGCCGGCGACCGGGACGAAGCGCTCGACGGCGATGCTGGCGGCGACGCGCTCGCGGAAGAGCTCAGGCAGTCGACCGGGTTCGTCCAGCGCGACCGCTCCGCGGCGACCGCCGTACTGCACCCAGCTGAGCTTGGCCGTCTCGGCGTTCCAGCCGCCGCGTTCGATCTCGTGCCAGCCGACGTGGCGCCACTCCTCCTCTCCCCAGGACAGCACGGCCGGGCTGCCGATCACGTAGCCGTCGGGGCCGCGGGCCCAGGCCAGGATCCGGACCGGCCGACCGGGGTGCTCGGCGAGCGACGCGGTCCACGCCGTGTACGTCGGACGCGGCAGGCCGCGGGTTCGTGACCACCAGGCCGAGCTGCGCATCCGGCCATTCTCCCTGCCTCCGGCTCAGGCACGAAGGAAGGCTGCCGCCTGCTGCGGGCAGATACTGCGCAGCCGCTCCAGCGCCCGCGCCTCCGTCCGCCGAACCCGGTTCACCGAGACGCCCAGCGTCCGGGCGGCGTCGGCGTAGCTCAGCGGCTCCTCGCCGCCGAACCCCATGCGCAGCTCCAGCACCCGGCGGCCCAGGTCGTCCAGCCGCCACAACATCTCCCGGACCAGCTCCTGCTCGGAGGCGACCGGGGGCGGGTCGCCTCCGACGGCGAGCCGCTCGCGGTCGGCCACGTCCAGCCCGTCGAGGGAGGACGGAGCCTGGTGCGCCAGCAGGCCGGCCGTCCAGTCCGCGTCCCGGCCCAGCGCGTTCGCCACCTCGGCCACGGTGGGCGCCCGGCCCAGCCGCTGGGCCAGCGCAACCTCGACCCCGCGGGCGGACCGCAGCTGCTCGGCGCGGCTGGTCGGCAGATTGATCGCCCCGAGCTGGCGGGCCGCCGCTCCGCCGACGTACGCCCGGATCCAGAACAGTGCGTAGGTGGAGAAGCGGAAGCCACGGGTGTGGTCGAAGCGGGCCACCGCGGTGATCAAGCCGAGGCAGCCCTCCTGGAACAGGTCGGCCTCCGGCAGCCGGCCGCGGACGGCGAACTGCCGGGCCACCATCCAGACCAGCCCCAGGTTGGCCCGGATGAACCGCTGCCGGGCGCGCTCGCCCTGGTCCTCGAGGATGCGCAGCTCGGAGTCGGTCGCGTCAGCCCAGCCGCGACCGCTCTCCCGGGCGGCGCGGGCCAGCAGCCCGGCCTCGATCTGGTGCTGGAGGCTGACCACCTCGACCGGGGTCAGCAGCTCGTTGTCGTGGATGTCGGTCATGGCCGACACGATGCGAGCGGGCGGCGCTCCGCCACCAGGGGGTAGCAGCCAATCTGTGGATAACTCGCCGACCTTTTCTTCGGCTAGGCAGCGGCGAGGAAGTCCAGCACCCGCCGGGTCATCAATGCGGTCGCCTCGGCGTCGTAGGTGGCCAGCGAGCGGTCGGCGAACAGGTGCTGGTCCCCGGGATAGAGGAACAGCTCCGCGTCGGCCGCGGCGGCCACCAGCGCCCGGGCCGCGGGCAGGTCCCACTCGTTGTTGAACTCGGGGTCGTCGGCCATGGCATGGATCTGCACCGGCACCTCGGCGGGCCAGGACGTCGCGTACTCCGTCGGCTCGTAGCCGGCGTGGAAGAGCAGGGCGCCCCGCGCACCTGGCCGGGTCTGGGCCAGCTTCTGGGCCGGACCCACTCCGAGGGAGAAGCCGGCGTACACCAGCTCGGCGGGCAGGCCCTCGGCCGCCTGCACCCCGGCCTCGGTGAGGTCGTCGAAGCCGAGCTCGCGCGCGTGCGCCACCCCCTCCTCCAGGGTGTCGAAGGTGAGCCCGGCGTACAGGTCGGGAGTGTGGACGGTGTGCCCGGCCGCGCGCAGCTCGTCGGCGAAGGCGACGACTCCGCTGGTCAGGCCCTGGGCATGGTGGAAGAGCAGGACTTCAGCCATCGCGGGAACACTCCTCGGTCGGTTCGGAGGCGCTGGGCACGCTACCCGGCTAGTCGACCGCGCCGATGCTGCGGGTGTGCAGCTCCTTGCCCTTGGCCTCCAGTACGACCAGCTCGGAGAACATCTGGTTGTACTTCTTGGCTGACTCCACCGGATTGGTGCGCTGCAGCCGGGACTTCAGCTCCGCGATCGCGCGCTTCACGGTCAGCAGCCGCAGCATCGCGGTGTTGGCGACGACAAGACGGGGGGTCACCGGCCCTCGGGCCTGGGGCGGCTCCACGGCCAGCGCGGCAACCAGCGAGCGAACCTCCTCCGACGGGCTGGCCTCGCTGATCCGGTGCACCCAGTCGGCGGGGGTACTGGTCGGGGTGTCCAGCGGCGTCCCCTCGGTGCTGGCCTTCTCCACCGCGGCGAACACGGCGGCGTACGCGGGATGGGTGAAGTCGGCGACCGTCACCTGGTCCCAGTCGGGTGGGAAGAGCTCCGGGTTCTGGATCACCAGCTTGGCCGTCTCCCGCTCGGTCGCCAGCAGCCGGTCCCGCGGGTTCGGCATCGGGATCCCGGCCGGCCGGTTCGCCTCGGGCGGTGCCTCGGGTACCTCGACCGGCGCGCCGTCCCGGCGGCGGGACCGGGACGCGGCCCGCATCACCTCGGCCCGGACCTCCTCGATGTCCATGCCGAGCATTCCGGCCAGCTCCCGCACGTAGCCGGACACCAGCCCGGCGTCGCGGATGCTGGCGACCAGCGGGGCCGCGGCGCGGAGCGCGGCCAGCCGGCCGTCCGCGCGATCCAGGTCGTGCTGGCGCAGCACGTTGCCCATCACGAACCGGTAGAGCGGGAGCCGACGCGCGACGAGCTCGCGAACCGCGGCGTCGCCTTTCTGCAGCCGCAGGTCGCACGGGTCGAGCCCGCTCGGCTCGATCGCCACGTAGGTCTGGGCGACGAAGTTCTGGTCTCCGGCGAACACCTTGAGCGCCGCAGCCTGGCCGGCCGCGTCGCCGTCGAAGGTGAAGATCACCTCGCCGTGGAAGGCGTCGTGGTCGCCCATCAGCCGGCGCAGCAGCCGGGTGTGGTCGTCGCCGAACGCCGTGCCGCACGACGCGATGGCGGTGTCCACCCCGGACAGGTGGGCGGCCATCACGTCGGTGTAGCCCTCGACGACCACCGCCTGGCTCTTCTTGCTGATCGCCGTCCGGGCCAGGTCGAGGCCGTAGAGCACGTGTGACTTCTTGTAGAGCATCGTCTCGGGGGTGTTGATGTACTTCGCCGGCATCCGGTCGTCGTCGAACAGCCGCCGGGCCCCGAAGCCCAGCACCTGACGACCGGAGTCCCGGATCGGCCACAGCGCCCGGGCCTGGAAGAAGTCGTAGCCCTGCTCGCGGGCCAGCCCGGCGGCCACCAGCTCGCGGTCGGTGAAGCCCCGCCCGCGGAGGTGTCGCAACAGTGCCCGGCCGTCGCGCGGGGCGTAACCCACCCCGAACCGCTCGGCCGCCGCCTGGTCGAAGCCGCGCTCGGCGAGGAACTGCCGGGCCGGCTGGGCCTCGGGGGACGCCAGCATCTCGGCGTAGTACTCCGCGGCCTGCTTCAGCGCCTCGGCCAGCCGCATCCGGACGCCCGGCTCGGTGCGCGGGCCGCCGTCATCGGTGTAGCGGAGCTGGATGCCGACCCGGTCGGCCAGCCGCTCGACCGCCTCCACGAAGGACAGGTGCTCGATCTTCTGCAGGAAGTCGATGACGTCGCCGCCTTCGCTGCAGGCGCCGAAGCAGTACCAGTAGCCGCGCGACGGGGTGACCTGGAAGCTGGGCGTCTTCTCGTCGTGGAAGGGGCAGAGGCCCTTCATCGTGCCGCCGGTGCTGCGCAGCGTGACGTAGGAGCCGACGACCTCCTCGATCCGGGCCCGGTCCCGGACAGCGGCCACGTCCTCGTCGTTGATCCGCCCGGCCACGGTTGGGAGTGTATGTGCCCGCGGTGACCGTCCGTCGGGATCCCGGACTAGGTTCGTGCCCGTGACCGAGCGGAACGCGCCCTGGCTGATCTTCGACGGCGACTGCTCGTTCTGCACCTCGAGCGCCACCTGGGTGGCCGAGCGGCTGCACCGTCGCGACGGACCCAACGCGGCGTTGCGGCCCTGGCAGTTCACCGACCTGGCGGCGTTGGGCACCACGGCCGAGCGCGCGCAGCAGGAGGTCCTCTGGGTCACCCCCGAGGGCGAGATCCGCGGCGGCGCGGCCGCCTTCGCCGCATGGCTACGGTTCGCCGGCGGCGCGTACGCGGTCCTCGGCCGGGCGATGGACCTGCCGGGCGTGCGTTCGCTGGCCGCGGCTGTCTACCGCCTGGTCGCCGGCAACCGCTCCCGACTCCCCGGCGGTAGGCCCGCCTGCGCGCTGCCTCCGTCGGGCTACGACCCGGCGCAGCCAGGGACCGAGACGCTCCAACGGCGCGAAGGCCAGCCAGCAGATCGCTGTCGGGGCGAAGTGGATGTAGAGGATGGTCACGGTGAACACGTGGAAGCCCATCCAGAACAGCGCGGCTAGCAGCAGCGCCCGTCCCCTCAGCCAGAGCACGACCACCGACGTCAGCTCGGCCAGGAAGGCGAACCACTGCATCACCCGGAGCAGCTCGGGATAGGCGATCAGGAACTGACCGAGCCCGTTGGGCCGGCGGATGATCGCCCAGAGCAGGATCGAGCTCTCCGGCCAGCTGGTCAGGCTCCAGCCCCCGCTGCGGATCTTGGTCAACGCTGACAGGAAGTAGGTGAAGACCACCGCGATCTGGATGCAGCGCAGCGCCCAGCCGGCCTGGGCCGACCGCTGCCGGCTCCCCCAGCGGCCGGCCACGACGCCGACGGTGGGCAGCACCCAGAGCGCCACCACCAGGGCCATGTGGTCGTGGTCGACCTTGCCGTAGCTCATCCCGATGGCGGTCCACCAGGTGAAGGCGGCGGCGACCACGAATCCCGCCAGCCGCGGCAGCCGGTTGGCGGCCGCCACCACGCAGCCCACCAGCAGCACCACATAGAGCGTGACGGTCAGCGGCACGCTGGGCGGCGGCAGGTGCAGCACCCGGACCAGCAGCAGCGGCGAATAGAGCTCCGGGTGCCGGCTCAGCGGGATGGGGTCGCGGACGAAGAGATGGATGTCGAGCAGCACGAACGCGTACAGCACCGTGCGCAGGATGGCCACCCGCGACTCCGGCACCACGGGCGCGAACCAGCGGACCACCGCGTTCATCGCGGCACCGTCCAGGAAGTGAGCTCGACCAGCCGGGTCGGGCCCTTGTGCCCGTCGACCAGCCGGGTCTCGTCCTGGACCAGCCACAGCTGCTCGAGCGCGGGCGCGCGCCGGTTCCGGGCCGTCCACCCGTCGGCCACCGAGCGCAGCAGCGCCGGGTCGGCGAGGATGGCCGGGATCCGGGCCTCGATCTCGGCCCGGCTGATCCCCGCAGTGCCGACCCGCAGCGGCAGGTCGATGCGCCGGCCGTCGGCCAGCCG
>DASQVF010000395.1:0-18813 GCA_035640915.1 Propionibacteriaceae bacterium | reverse complement strand
CGGCCTCGGCGCCGGCTACGTCACCGGAGCCGCCACCGGTGTCGGCATCGGGGCTGCGCTGGCGTGGCTGGTCGCCAAGATCGTACGCGGCCGCCGCTAGCCCACTTCCTCGCTCGCCGAGGGCACTGCTTCCACCCGCTCCCTCTCGGGCCGAAACCTACGTATACGTAAGTTTCGAGCCCTTTGCGCAGGTTGCAACCTGCGCTGGGTGGCCGCAACCTACGTATACGTAGGTTGCGTCCAGGGGGAGTGGAAGGAAGCCGGCGGAGCCCAGCAGCAAGGTGACGGGCGCCCCGGCCGGTTCCGGATCGCCGTCGGTGTCGGTGGTCAGCTCGGGGGTCGTCTCGGTCACGCTCTCCGGACAGTCACAGGTCGGCGCACCCCAGGAACCCTCCGAGGTCGGGGCTGGCCGGTCGGTCTCACGGTGCCGCGTCGGCCGATCCCAGGCCACCGCCCACCGGGGCGTCGGGCGGGGTCGGGCTCCGCCGCCGGCGGCTCTTGGGACGGGGAGCGAACATCGCCCCCAGGTCGGCGGTGCTGGAGTTGACGGTGATCACGAAGGGCCGGGTGCCGGTGTAGCGCACGATCGAGATCGCCGCCGGGTCGACCACGATCCGCTGGAAGCTGTCCAGGTGCATGCCGAGGGCGTCGGCGAGGATCGCTTTGATCGGGTCGCCGTGGGAGACGGCGACCCACACGGCGTCGGGGCCGTGCTCCGTGCCCAGCCGAGCGTCCCAGCTGCGGATCGCGCCGACTGCCCGGGCCGACATCTCCGACATCGACTCCCCACCGGGGAACCGGACGGCCGACGGCTGGTGTTGCACCGTGCCCCAGAGCTTGTCCTTGCTCAGCTCCCGCAGCGACTTGCCGGTCCACTCGCCGTAGCCACACTCCACCAGGCCCTGTTCCACCACGATCGGGCTGCCGTCGCGGTCGGCGACAAGCGCCTGCGCCGTCTGGCGGCAACGCCGCAGCGGCGAGGTGACGATCGCCTTGACCGGTACTCCGGCGATCCGGGCGGCGGCCTCGGCGACCTGACGGTGACCCACGTCGTCCAGCTCCACCCCGGAAGACCGTCCGGCCAGCACGCCCGCCGTGTTGGCGGAGGTACGTCCGTGGCGGATCAGCAGGACTGTCGTCATCGAGTCAGGAGGTTACCGGGTCCGGTGCACGTCGAGCGGCATCGCGCGGTAGCGGCCGCGCAGATGGGCCAGCATCCCGTCGGCCGGCTCCGGCCCGATCTCGACGTGCTCGACCACCGCGCGGACCAGCAGGCTCCAGCCGGCGGGCTGCGGCTCGGCGGCCACGCGAGCCCCCAGCCAGCCCGGCGCCTCGCTCAGGATCGGACCCCAGGGGCTCGGCTGCCAGGAGCCGAGAGTGAACGGTCCGCCCGGGGCCGGCGCGATCCCGGCGAAGGCGTCGGCCAGGCCACGGTCGGCCCAGCCGAGGAGGTTGACGGTGAGCGTCGCCTCGGATCCGGGATCGGCCGAGGTCAGCCGGTCGGCCAGCGCCGAGTCCTCGTCGAGCAGACCGAGCACCTCCGGCGGCTCGCCGTCGGCGACCAGGAACGACGACAGCGTCCAGCCGACGCGCTCCGTCCCCTGCCCGGCGGCCCACACGCTGACCGGGGCGACCATCCGGCCGCGCCACCGGCGGAGCGGGCTGCGTTCCGGCTCCGGCGTGGCGAACGGATGTCCGGCGTGGATCGTCACGGTCCCAGTCTCTCCCGGCGTTCGGAGCGCGAGCGGGCGTGCCGACCCCGTACCGTATCCCGGGTGCTCGAGTCGGTGGCGTGAGGGAAGCAGGGATAGATGGGGTGGTTGGAAGCCCTGGTGTTAGGTGTGGTGCAGGGGCTGACGGAGTTCCTGCCGATCTCCTCCAGCGCCCACCAGTCGATCGTCGGGCAGTTCTTCGGCGGTGAGGACGTGGGGTCCGCCTTCACCGCGATCACCCAGCTCGGCACCGAAGCGGCCGTCGTCGTGTACTTCCGCCGGGACATCTGGCTGATCATCCGTAGCTGGGTCGGCTCACTGACCGGGACGGTGCCCCGCGACAACCCGGAAGCCCGGATGGGCTGGCTGGTGATCATCGGGTCGGTGCCGATCGTGGTGCTCGGTCTGCTGTTCCAGGACTCGATCGACACCGTCTTCCGCAACCTGTGGGTCACCGTGGCGATGCTGGCCGGGTTCGGCGTCGTCATCGGCATCGCGGACCGGCTGGCCAGGGACGCCCGGCCACTGGAGTCGCTCAGCTGGCGCCACGGGGTGTTGTTCGGGCTGGCTCAGTCCCTCGCGCTGATCCCCGGCGTCTCCCGGTCGGGCGCGACCATCGCCGCCGGGCTGGCCATGGGCTACCAGCGGGTCGCCGCGGCCAAGTACGCCTTTCTGCTGGCCGTCCCGGCGGTGGTCGGGTCCGGGTTCTTCAAGCTCGCCGACATCACCAACGACCCCGTCGAGCCGGCCTGGGGGCCGATCGCCCTGGCCACGGTGGTGTCGTTCGTCATCGGCTACGCGGTGATCGCCTGGCTGCTGCGCTACATCAGCACCCACGACTTCCTGCCCTTCGTGGTCTACCGGATCGTGCTGGCCGCGGTGGTGGCGCTCCTGCTCCTCACCGGAGTCCTCGAGCCCCTGCCCGGTCCCTACAGCCAGGGCTAGGACCGGGTGGCTCCCGGCTCCGGGGACCGGGTCCGGTCGCGAGCCACCCGCACCGCGTACGCGACCAGAGTGACGCCGGCGACCAGGCCGAGCAGCAGGGTCAGGTTGGTCGCGTAGTTCTGCAGCAGCAGGGCCTTCGCCGGCGGTTGGGTGCCCTGCCGCGCGATCAGCGGGATGGCGACCACGGTGACCAGCGCGGCCACGATCAGCCCGGCCTGCAGGAAGCGGCGGCCGCGGTCGGGCACCAGACGGCGCAGCAGCACACCGACCCCGACGACCAGCGGGGACACGACTCCGTGCTGGATCGCCCACGCTCCGACCAGCCAGAGCCCGAGGACGACCAGCAACGGGGGCGGCACGCTGAACAGGATCCGGCCGGCCCCGTACAGCACCGCGACGATGCCGGCGACGGCCAGGGCGATCCGCGCCGCCTTCACGACAGCACCTCGATCCGGGTGAGCCACTTGGTGGCGAACAGGCCGGCCCGGTTCGGCACGACCAGCCGCAACGGGTAGCCGTGGTCCACGCTGAGCCGCTGACCGTTGAGGTGGGTGGCCAGGACCGCGCGGGCCAGCTGGTCCCCCTCGACCGTCGACTTGTTGAACGGTCCCCGGGGTTCCAGCGAGAACACCCGGACCAGAGAGGACGGCGTGCCGCCCGCCCGCTGCACCAGGTCGAGCAGGCGTGGGCCCCGCCAGTGAGCCCGGGTGCTCCAGCCCTCGTTCGCGGCGAAGGGCAGGTCCTCCTCGACCGTCGGCAGCGCCTCCACCTCGGCCAGCGTCAAGGCGTACGGCTGCGGCCCGGTCACCTCCAGACGCCAGTCGGCGCCCGACGCCGGATCGACCACCGAGGCCTCCTCGGCCGTCTTGCTGACCGGCAGTCCGAGCGGTCCGCGGCTGGGCTGGCGGGGCGCCAGCAGCCCGAGCGGCTCCAGCAGCGTCGCCGACTGCCCGACCGTACCGAGAACGACGATGCCGACCCCGACTCCGGTCGCCGTCAGTACGCCGCGGCGGGAGATGCCCGGCGTCGGGGGCGCCGGCCGCTCGCCGGCGTTGCTGTGGGAGTCCGGGTTCTGGTTCCAGGGGATCTCGGTCAGCACGTCGGCGTCCGGCAGCCTGGCCCGCAGTCCGTAGTTGATGTCGGGCAGCTTGATCCCCACGTGCAGCAGCACCGAGCCGATCACCACGTAGGCCAGCGCGTAGTGGACCACGATGAAGTCCCACGGGAACGGGTACCAGCCCAGCACGTTGGCCAACCCGGTGACCAGCTGGACCAGGCTGGCCGCCACCAGCAGGGCCAAGCTGATCCGCTCGATGGTCCGCTTCGCCGACGGGAAGGGCGGCCAGCGGAACGCGTCCGGGTAGACCGACCACAGCTTGACGACGATCAACGGGATGCTGGCTATGCCGGTGGTCACGTGGATCCCCTGGGTCAGCCGGTAGCCCCACTCCGGCCCGGTCGGGGTGGGCAGCCACGACCACGGGCTGTACTGGTAGTAGCTGAGCAGGCCGGTGAGGAAGCAGAGGCCGAAGGCGATCCCGACTGCGAGCCCCAGGCGGGCCGTGAGGGCGGTCGAGCGCAGCGTGCTGGAGAAGTGGGGCCACCAGGTCGGACGGCTCGCCACGGTCGGCATGGGGCCAGTCTCGCGCGTACCGGCCGCCCTAGTCAGCCACTCCGGCCAACTCGAGCGCCTCCGCGGCGATCGTCATGGCGTTCAGCTTCTCCTCCACCGAGCCGCCGTACGGCACCACCGAGCAGGTCGTCACTCCGGCGTCGGCGAACGCCCGCAGCCGGTCGGCGATCCGGGCCCGGTCGCCGAGCAGCGAGGTCTGGTCGATGAACTCGAACGGCACCGCGGCCCGGGCGTCGCGCTGGCGCCCGGACAGGAACAGGTCCTGCACGGTCGCGGCCGCCTCGCCGAACCCCATCCGGACCGCGAGGGCGTTGTAGAAGTTCTGCTCCCGACTGCCCATCCCGCCGACGTAGAGGGCGGCGTACGCGCGCACCGGATCGGCACAGGCGCGGGAGTCGGCGCCGACGACCAGCGGGACGGTGGGCACGATGTCGAAGCCGGCGAGCGTCCGGCCGGCCTTGTTCCGGCCCGCCCGCAGGGCGGCCAGCGGCTCCCCGGCCAGCTCCGGGGCGAAGAAGATCGCCAGCCAGCCATCGGTCAGCTCCCCGGCCAGCTCGATGTTCTTGGGCCCCACCGCGGCGAGGTAGATGCGGATGTGGTCGCTGACCGGCGCCAGGGTCAGCTTGAGCGGCTTGCCCGGACCATCCGGCAGGGGCAGCTGGTAGTGCGTGCCGTCGTAGCGGACCGTCTGCCGGCCGAGGGCGGCGTTGACCACGGCGAGGTACTCCCGGGTCCGGGCCAGCGGCTTGTCGAAGCGGACGCCGTGCCAGCCTTCCGAGACCTGCGGCCCCGAGACCCCGAGCCCGAGGCGGAACCGGCCGCCGGTCAGCACATCGAGGCTGGCCGCGGTCATCGCGGTCATGGCCGGAGTGCGGGCCGGGATCTGCATCACCGCGGATCCGATGTCGATGGTGCTGGTCTGCGCGGCGAGCCAGGACAGCACGGTCGGGCTGTCCGACCCGTACGCCTCCGCGGCCCAGACCACCGCGTAGCCGAGAGACTCGGCGTGCCGGGTGAGCCGCAGCTGGCCGACCGGGTCCTCCGACCCGACCAGGTAGCCCACGTTGAGTCCGAGCCGCATGCGCACACCCTAAGTTGCCGCATGGGGGGCCATCCCGCCCGCCCGAGACATGCGCGGCGGCCGCCCCGCAGTCGGCGAACACCATAGGGTCGGCTACATGCAGTCACGCCTGGTCGGCTCGACCGGCCTCCGCGTGTCCCGCTTGGGCCTGGGGACGATGACCTGGGGCCGCGACACCGCTCCGGAGCAGGCCCGGGGCTTGCTGCAGACCTTCTGCGAGGCCGGCGGCACGTTGATCGACACCGCGGCGGCGTACGGCGCCGGGGACGCCGAACGGATCGTCGGCCGGCTGGTCAAGCACCTGGGAAACCGGGACGAGATGGTCATCGCCACCAAGGCGGGGTTCGTGATCCGCAACGGCGAGCGGATCGTGGACACCTCCCGCCGGGCCCTGCTGCGCGACCTGGACGGCTCGCTCGACCGGCTGGGCACCGACTACATCGACCTGTGGCAGGTCCACGCCTTCGGCGAGGCGCCGCTGGCCGAGACCCTCGACGCCATCGACTACGCCGTGTCCAGCGGCCGGGTGCGCTATGCGGGGGTGTCCAACTTCGTCGGCTGGCAGACCGCCCAGGCGGCGACCTGGCAGATGGCCTTTCCCGGCCGTACGCCGCTGGCCAGCGCGCAGGTCGAGTACTCGCTGCTGGCCCGGCGGGCCGAGGTCGAGGTGCTGCCGGCCCTCAAGGCCTTCGGGATGGGGCTGTTCCCCTGGTCGCCGCTGGCCCGCGGCGTGCTGACCGGGCAGTACCGCAACGGCACGCCGCGCGGGTCGCGGGCCGCGTCGGACCACTTCGCCTGGTTCGTCGAGCCCTATCTGGAGAACCGCAGCCGCGGCGTGGTCGAGGCCGTGGTGCGGGCGGCCGAGGGTCTGGACGTGACGCCCCTGCAGGTGGCGCTGCTCTGGGTGCGGGATGCCCCCGGGGTGACCGCTCCACTGCTCGGGGCGCGTACGTCCGGACAGCTCGCGCCCGCGCTGGCCGTCGAGGACACCGAGCTGCCGCCGGAGATCGCGGTCGCGCTGGACGACGTCTCCGGTGGCCCGAACACGGCGCGCTGAGTCCCGGAACCGAGCAGTCGTGGAGTACGTCTTCACCGCCCGGGTGATCGAGTGGCGCGGACCGTCGCCGTACTACTACCTGCCGGTTCCCGAGGAGGAGTCGGCCGACATCCGGGAGATCGCGGCGATGGCGACCTACGGCTGGGGTGTGATCCCCGTGGTGGCCCGGATCGCTGACGTCACGTTCGAGACCTCGCTGTTTCCCCGGGACGGTGGGTACCTGCTGCCGCTGAAGGACGCCGTCCGCAAGCCGCAGCAGCTGGGGGTCGGCGACGAGGTCAGTGTCGAGATGGACGTCCGGCTGCGTCGATAGGTCGGCTAGAGGCTCGCCGTGACCCGGATGATCTTGCGCCGGATCCACACGTCGCGGCTGCCGTCCCGGTAGCGGCGGAGCCGCTGCAGCTCCCAGCCCCCGTACTCGGCGTGATCGGTGAGCAGCTGACGGACCGCGTTGCGGGAGAGGTGGCGGCCCAGCCGGACCCGCTCCACCTGGTAGGTCACCCCGTTGAACATCGCGGCCAGAGTAACCGGTCGTCCGTCCCGCTGACACCCCGCGGCCACATTGAGGGCAGTGCCGACGTGCCGCGCCAGCCGACAGCCACTCACGCCTGGTCCAGGAACCGGTCCAGGACCCGGGCGCCGAACTCCAGCGAGGCCACGGGGACCCGCTCGTCGACGCCGTGGAACATGCCGACGAAGTCCAGCTCGGGCGGCAGCCGCAGCGGGGCGAAGCCGAAGCAGCGGATCCCGGCGCGGCTCCACGACTTGCCGTCCGTGCCGCCGCTCATCAGGTACGGCACGGTGCGGGCCGCCGGGTCCTCGGCCTGCAGGCAGGACTGCATCGCCTCGACCAGAGCTCCGGAGAACTCGGTCTCCACCGCCGGCTGGGACACCGACACCTCGTAGCGGACCTTGTCGCCGAGCAGGTCGGCGATGGTGGCGTAGAACTCGTCCTCCCCGCCCGGCACGAACCGTCCGTCGATCGCACCGGTGGCCCGGCCCGGGATGACGTTGTGCTTGTACCCCGCGGACAGCATCGTCGGGTTCGCGGTGTTGGACATCGTCGCCCCGACCATCCGGGCGATGCTGCCCAGCCGGGTCAGCGTCTCCTCGGCCCGGTCCGGGTCCAGCTCGATCCCGAACGCCTCCGACACCGCCTCCAGGAAGGCCCGCTGGGCGTCGGTGATCTTGTTCGGCCACTCGTACGCGCCGATCCGGGCGACCGCGGCGGCGAGCTCGGTCACCGCGTTGTCGTCATTGCGGAACGAGCCGTGACCGGCCCGACCGTCGGCGATCAGGTTCAGCCAGGCCATGCCCTTCTCGGCGGTCTGGATCAGGTAGAGCCGCAGGTCGTCGCGGACGGTCAGCGAGAACCCGCCGACCTCGCCGATCGCCTCCTCGCATCCCTCCAGGACCTCCCGGTGCTCCTCGACCAGCCAGCTCGCGCCGAGCCCGCTGCCCGCCTCCTCGTCGGCGGTGAAGATCAGCCGGATCGGCCGCCGCGGCGCCGCGCCGGCCCGGGCCCGAGCGCGTACGACGCTGAGCACCATCGCGTCGAAGTCCTTCATGTCCACCGCCCCGCGGCCCCAGACGCAGTCGTCCACCACCTCGCCGGCGAACGGTGGCACCGACCAGTCGTCAGCGTTGGCCGGCACCACGTCGAGGTGCCCGTGGACCAACAGCGGCGAGACGGACCGGTCGACGCCCGCGGGCGCCCAGTCGGCGACCACCGACGTACGCCGCGGAGCACTCTCGAAGAGCTCGCTGGCGATGCCGACCTCGTCCAGCAGCGCGGCGACGCGCTCGGCGGCCTCCCGCTCACCCGGGCCGGAGTCGTTGCCGAAGTTGGAGGTGTCGATCGTGATCAGCTCACGGCAGAGATCGACGACCTCGGCGTCGGGGCGGTAGTTCCCAGTCACCGGCCCATCATCGCCCGGCGGCGTCCCGGCTCTCATTCCGGTGGGGCGGGGCCGGTCCGGTTGCTATAGTTCGGTGGCGCTCCGCGCGGCAGGAGCGCGGGTCCGGGTGGCGGAATAGGTAGACGCGCTAGCTTGAGGTGCTAGTGCCCTTTGCGGGGCATGGGGGTTCAAGTCCCCCCTCGGACACCGACGCTTCCCGCACCGTTCCCGTCCAGGGTTACGGTCGCGGAAGCTATGCGGGTGCTTGGGTCATGGTCCACTCGAAGCCTGAGCGCCAAGTAGAAGTCGCGCCAATGAGCACATGCGCCGCGGCCTGGCAGAGCCGGGCCCTGATCAGACGTAGAGATTCAATCGTGACAGGTAGACGACGTTCTAAGCACCCACGAGAAGGTCTGCTCCAAAGTGCGAGGGTTGCGATGCTCATCAACCTGATGACCCTCGGTCACGGGCCAGTGCCGCGTCAACGGCTCTCTTCATACTTTCGAATACCAGCCGCTCCTCCCCCAGGCGGCCAGAATCACCCACGCCGAATCGCACTTTGGACGGATGTGCCGGGAAGCCCGCTCTGGTTAACGTCCTCGCGTCGGGCACATGACGTGGGAGGAAGATCGATGACTGGGCTGACCAGGGCGATGGAGGAGGAGATTAAGGAGATCCTTTGCGAGCTCCTCGAGGTGGAGCCGTTCGAGCTCGCCCTTCCCAACATCCTGGCTCGCCATTGTGCGGACGACGACCGGCGGGCCGTCACCGTCCGCTTGACCTTGGAGTGCGCCTTCGGGGTGACGATCGAAGAGTCAGAGCGGACCAGGATGGTGGACCTGCCCACCGTGTACGACGTGGTGGGTAGCGCTGTGGCGGGGAAGCGGCGACGGGCCGGCGTAGCGAACTGATCCCATCTGTGACGGTCGGCTAGCCGATCGAGCGCCCGGTGCGAGCAGCACCGGCTGGATGCAACCTGCGCTCACGCAGGCTCCAGCCGCGCCTGCACCTCCATCAATACAGACCTGTCCTCCGCGAAGATGCCGCGCAGGTGCGCCTGGAGTTCGTCGCACGACGCCGGCGCGCTGCGGAACCCGACGTGCCCGTCCGGTCGGATCAGGTAGGCGGCCGTGCCTTTCAGCCCATAGCTGTCGGCGAAGGCGCCGGAGCTGTCCTGAAGGACAGCGAGTTCGACCAGGTTGGGAACCTGCGCGTCACTGCTGGTGATGAGATAGCTCGCTATCTGATCACAGCCCTGCTGCCCGACCGTGATCGCCAGCTTCTCGAGGCGGGAGAACTCGCCCTCGTCCGCCGTGGCGTCGGCGTAGAGCAGCAGGGTGAACCGCGACCCCCGGGTCAGGTCGAACAGCCGAACCGGATGCGCGACGCCGAAGCGGCGGAGCCCCCGGACGTCCGGAGCCCGGTGGCCCGGTTCAGGTCCGGTGGATGCTGGCGCGTCCTCCATGTGCTCGCCCACGATCGGGCTGCCCGCGTAGTTCATCGTCATCTGCATCTCGAGGAGAAACTGCTCCTTCTCGTCCTCCATGTCCATCTCGTCGGTGAAGGCGAGGGCCACCGCGCGGTCGACGATCGCCTTGCCCGCCGGTCGCCGCTCGGCCTCGTAGCTGTCGAGCAGGTCGGGAGCCGCCAGCCCCTTGACCGCCAACGCCAGCTTCCAACCGAGGTTCCAGGCGTCCTGGATGCCGGTGTTCATGCCCTGGCCGCCGGCCGGCGGGTGCAGGTGAGCGGCGTCCCCGGCCACGAAGACCCGACCCTCGCGATAGCGGTCGACGATGCCGTGCTTGATCCGGAAGATGGAGGACCAGCGCAGGTTGCTCGCAGTGGTGCCTTCGGGTGCGAGGTCGTCGAGGACAGCCTGGATGTCGGCCAGCCCCGGCGGGGTGTACTCCTGCCAGAACCCCGGCGGGACGACCCCCGACCCAACCGTCTGCTGCAGCGGCCGCGGGGCCAGAGTGGCCACTCGGTAGCGCCCTCGGCCCTTGAGCGGGACGCAGACGAGCATGCCGGTGAAACTCCCGTCGTCCTCGATCCGAATGAACCGCAGCAGGTGGCCGTCGGGCATGTCCCAGTCGAGTTCGACGTCGCCCAGCATGAACAGCTGCGGGAACATCGACAGGCCGCCCGCGAAGGTGAGCCCCAGGGTGTTGCGGACGACGCTGTGAGCGCCGTCAGCCCCGACCAGGTACGCCGCGGTGACGGACTCCGCGGTGCCGTCGGCGTGCTTCAGCTCCGCCGTCACCTGCGAGTCGTCCTGGTTGAAGGACATCAGCTCGACGCCGCGCTCGATCCGCACGCCCAGCGAGGCGAGTTTGTCGGTAAGGATGCGCTCCGTGTCGTACTGCGGTAGGCCCAGGTGCGCGTACGGCAGCTCCGGAAGGTTGGACCAGTCGACCTGGTGGGTCTGCCTCCCGTTGACGAAGACAGTCTGTCCGTACAGCCAGCTGCCGGCATTCATCGCCTCGATGACGAACCCCTGGTCCTCCCAGATCTCCATCGTGCGGCAGTGGATGCCGATCGCCTTGTCGGCCTGGTTCGAGGCTTTCGGACACTTGTCGACCACCCGGACGGCCACCCCCCGGCGGGCGAGCTCGATGGCGTGGGTGAGGCCGGTGGGTCCCGCACCGACGACGAGCACCTCGACCGGCCGGTACCGGGACTGGGCGGCCACCGACACGGGGACCCGGGCCGAGTCGGGGGGTGACGGCTTCGGCATCGCTGCGACGGGCGCCGGCGTGACCACCGGCATCTCGGCCATCTCCCCCATCGGGGCTGTGTCAGTTTCCGGGGGGACACCGCCCGAGCCCCCCGGGGCAGTGTCGATCTCCGGGGGGACACCCCCCGAGCCCCCCGGGGCAGTAGGCACGGTGGCGAAGGCTGGCGCAGGCGTGGCCGTGGGAGCCGGCGTCGCCGCGGGAGCCGGTGCAGCTGCGCCAGGTGCCAAGCTGTGCCGTGGGATGGCCGGGAACCCCCCGCTGGGAGCGGCCGGATCGTCCGTCTGGGGCGGCCGGAAGCGGATCTGGTAGAGCTTGCGGGTCAGGTCGACCGACAGCCACCGCGCCAGCGCGCTGCTCTCCTCGGCGTGCGAGGGATCGTCGACCCAGTTGAGGAAGTCCTGCTCGCTCGACCACTCCGCGAAGATGTGGTACTTGTTCGTGTCCGGCTCGCGCAGCAGCTCCTCGCGGATCAGGCCGGGAGTACCGGCCAGCCGCTGGGTGGTGAGCTCATACGCTGCCTCGAACGCCTCCTCCTCTCCTACGGCGACGGTCGTCATCAAATCGACCCGCACCGTGTCCGGCTGCTCGGCCGGTACGGTGCAGACCAGTTCGTAGGTGCTCCGCGTGGCATCGTCGCGCAGGTCGCGCAGGGCCGAGGTCAACGTCTCGCGCGCCTGCGACCTACCGAAGGCGTCCACCGCGGCCCGGTCGACCCAGTCGCTGGTGATCAGGAACACACGCGGATCGTCCATGTCGCGGGTCAGTTCCTGCCTGATGTTGCCTGGGACCCGGCTGATCGCCGTCGCCGCCGAGCGCCATGCGGCCTCGAACTCGTCCTCGCAGCCCTCCCGGGCTCGCATCCGCAGCACGGTCCGGACCGATGCTTCAGTCACCACTGTCCCCTGGCGTCTTCCCGCCGCGGTCAGCCACTCCCCGCAGCACCATCGAAGTGTTGAAACCGCCGTAGCCGCGGGCATTGACCAGCACGACATCGAGCGCCGCCTCGCGCGGCTGCTGCACGAGATCCAGGCCGTGGGCCGGGTTCGGCTCGTCCAGGTTGCCTACCGGCGGGATCACGCCGTAGCGCATTGCGAGCAGCGCGGTCGCCACACTGAGTGCCCCGCCACCGACGTTGAGGCGGCCCACCAGTCCGTGCGGGGCCGTGACCGGCACGCCCACCCGCAGTGAGGAGGATGCCCCCGTACCCCCACGGACGGGCTCGTGGCCCCGGGAGCCGAAGACCTGCTGCAGAGCGGCAGCTTCGAGCGCGTCCAGCTCTGGCACACCGGCGCCGTCAGCGACCACGAGGTCGACGTCGTCGGCCGTCATCCCGGCGTCGGCAAGAGCCCGTTGCATGGCTCGCACCAGCTGCCGCGGGTCCGGGCACGGGTCGGCGTAGTGGTGCGCGTCGTGCGTGGCGGCGTACCCCGCCACCTCGCCGTAGATCTGCGGGGGCTCTCGTCGACGCGCCGTCTCCAGGTCTTCAACGATCAGCACCGCGCCGCCTTCGCCCGGTGCGTAGCCGCCGGCCCGGAGGTCGAACGGCTTGTAGGCCTCGCGTGGGTTCTCGGCACTGGTCAGCCGCCCGCTCGTCTGGTAGCAGGTGAGCGCGTACGGGGACAGCGGCGCCTCGGTCCCGCCGGCCAGCACGGTCGGCGTGCCTCGCCGTACGACGCGGCGGGCGTGACCCACGCTGTCCAGTCCGCCTGCGCCCTCGGTCACCAGCACGCTGGCCGGGCCCTTGGTTCCGTGCCGGATGGAAGACTGGCCGGTGCTCGCCGCGTAGAACCAGGCGATCGACTGGTAGGCGCCGACCGATCGCGGACCCTTGCTGTAGAGACCGGTCATCTCCCGCTGACCGAACTCGTTGCCGCCGGATCCCGCAGCCAGGGCCACTGAGGTCTCATAGGGGTCATGCTGGGCCGGGTCGTAGGCGGCGTCGTCGAGGGCGAGCTGCGTGGCGGCCAGCGACATCCAGGTCCAGCGATCGGTCTGCACGACGAGCCGCGGGTCCACGTGCTCCTCGACGTCGAATCCGTCCACCTGGCCGGCCAGGGTGGTGGCGTAGCCCTGGGGGTCGAACGAGGAGATCCGGCGGACCCCCATGCGGCTCTCCAGCACCGACTGCCAGTGCGCCTCGGCCCCGATGCCCGTGGGCGCCACGACCCCGATGCCGGTGATCACCGCGGTCGTCACGCCGGCAGCTCCGGATTGCTGAGGACGATGGCGGACTGGAACCCACCGAAGCCGCTGCCCACCGACACCACGACGTCGACCCGAAGGTCCCGGGCTGTCTTGGGGACGTAGTCGAGGTCACACTCGGGGTCGGCGTTCTCCAGGTTGGCCGTCGGCGGGACCACGTCATGCTCGATGGCCAGCGCGCAGGCCACCAGCTCGATCGAGCCGATCGCGCCGAGGGAGTGGCCGACCATGGACTTGATCGAGCTCATGCAGATGTCGTAGGCGTGCTCACCCAGGCTCCGCTTCACCGCCGCGGTCTCGTGCCGGTCGTTCTGCTTGGTGCCGGAGCCGTGGGCGTTGACGTAGTCGACGGTGGTCGGGTGCAGCCGGCCCTGCCGGAGCGCCTCATCGACCGCGGCGCTCATCTCGATCCCATCTGGTCGGAGCCCCGTCATGTGGAAGGCGTTGCACCGGTTGGCAAAACCGCGAACCTCGCTGTAGATACGGGCGCAGCGGGCCCGGGCGTGCTCCAGCTCCTCCAGAATCAGGACCGCCCCGCCCTCCCCCATCACGAACCCGTCCCGGGTGGCGTCGAAGGGCCGAGAGGCGCGCTCCGGGTCGTCGTTGCGGGCCGAGGTGGCCCGGATGGTGTCGAAGCACGCGACGGAGATCGGTGAGATGGGAGCGTCGCTGGCGCCGGTGATCATCACGTCCGCGTCGCCGTCCTGGATCAGCTGCATGCCATAGCCGACTGCGTCGATCCCCGAGGTGCAGCCTGTGGACATCAGCGACACCGGCCCGTGGGCGGAGAAGCGGACGGCCAGCTCGGTCGCGCCACTGCTCGGGACTAGGGCGTGGTAGAGGAAGCGTGACCCGTACGCCGGGTCGACCAGCCAGCTGCGTCCGGAGTTGCTGACCTGGACGTACTCGTCCTCCAGCCGCATGGTCGCCCCGACCGCGCTGCCCAGGCTGACGCCCAGCCGGTCGTGGTCGACACCCTTCCCGGAGGTGAGGTCGAGGCCACTGTCGGCCACGGCCTCGTCGGCCGCCACCATCGCGAACTGGATGAACCGGTCGTTGCGGGCCACCTCGTGCGTGGTCAGCCCGTAGGCCCGGGAGTCGAAGTCCACCTCCGCGGCGATCTGGGAGCGGAACGGGGTGGGGTCGAAGAAGCTGATCCTCCGGGTGGCCGTGCGGCCCTCGGTGAGTAGGTTCCAGAACGCCTCCTGACCGATTCCGCCGGGGGCCACGACGCCGACGCCGGTGACGACGACGCGGCGCTCGCTCTGCAATGAGCTCACCGGCCGGCTCCCGGAGCGCGCGGCGGCGGCTCGGTGTCGACATGGCCGAGTTCGGGCCGCGGAGCCAGCGGACCGCAGGTGAAGACGAAGAAGGCGGTCTCGGCGGTGTCGTTGACGATCCGGTGGCGGACCCCGATCGGGATGTGCACCGCCGACTCGCCAGTGAGGCGACGCTCCTCCCCGTTCAGGGTCACCAGCACATCACCCGACACGCAGTAGAGGAACTCCTCGGAGTACGGGTGCCAGTGCTCCGTGACGATCTCGCCGGGCTCGAGGGTCAGGGTGCCGAGAAATCCGGCGCTGGCTCCGACGCTGGCCGGGGACAGCAAGGTGCGGATGTCCCCGCCGCGCCGACGGTTGGCCGGAGTCTGGTCCCGAGAGACGGTCGGGCTGAGCTGCACGGTCGACGGCGCGTGCTGGATCGTGGTCATCACGGCTGCTCCTGCGTCGTGGCGGTCTCGTCCTCGTGCTGAATGGGCCCGTTCTGGGATCCGCCGGTCCGGGCGACCGCGTTTGCGCCGGCGGCGGCCTTGACCTTGTCCGCGATCAGTGCCATCTGGATCTTGCTGTTGGCGTTGATCCGGGTGGTCATTCCCGGTGTGTCCACCGGAGCCTGCGGGCGCATCCGAAAGTCCTGCACCCAGCGCATCAGGGTGCCGTCGGCGACGCTGGTGTAGGTCCACTCGATGTTCATGAACTCGAACGGCCCCGTCTCCACCCGGTGGGCGCGGACCCGGTGCGCTGCGGGGTCGAGCGTCCGCTCCGACACCCAGCTCCACACCTTGCCGTTCTCGTCCGGGTGCATGGTCAAGCGGAACCTGAAGGTGTTGTCGGTGTGGTCCAGGACCTCCACCGAGGCGTACTCGGAGAAGAGGTCGGGCCAGCGTTGCAGGTCGTTCGTCATCTGCCAGACGAAGTCGATGTCGGCGTCGATGACGATGGAGTTGTCGGTGTGTCCGGCTTGCTCGACCTGGGGCGCAACGGGTGCTGTCGTGTTCATCCAAGTGATCCCTGTTCGAAGTGATGGAACGGATGTTCGAGCTACGCAAAGAGCGGCTCGGGTCAGGAAGCGTCAGCAGCGAGGCTGCGGTTGCTGAGCCGGCGATTGACCGTGTCGACGATCTCCCCGAACGTGTACTGGTCGGGCTTGTCGTCCGGCATCTCCACGCCGTAGTCGTCGGCCAGTGCGGTCTGCATGGCCAGGAACGCCAGCGAGTCGAGGCCGACATCGGCGAAGCCGGCCGACAGGTCCGTCGTCTGGTCGGACTCCGGCAGCCCGGCCGCCTTGGTCAGCAGCGCCATGAGGTCGTCCAGAGAGAAGGTGGTGGTCATCGGAACCGTCCTTTACGGGGTGTGGGTGTGGTCGGCTGGGTCACTGGAGGGTCGGAGGTCGGGGCTCAGCTGGAGCTGGGAGCGCACGGCCGGATCAGCCGCGGGACGGAACTCCACCCAGGTGCTTGACAGCGTGGCCGCGTCGGCGGGGGCGCCGCGGACAGGATGTCGATGGAGGTCCCTAGCCGTCTCGAGGAGCCCGGGCAGCTCTCGGTCCACGAACTGCACGTCGTGCCGGTCGGCGACGAAGCCAGGATGCCGCAGCATCGCGCGGTGCAGCGCGGCGGTGGTGTGAACGCCCGGGCCCTCCACGACCAGCTCCGCCAGCGCTCGGTCCATCCGGGCCAGGGCCTCGGCTCGGGTAGGAGCCCAGACGATGAGCTTGCCGAGCAGCGAGTCGTAGTGCGGGCTGACCTGGTCACCGGCGCGGTAGCCGGTGTCCATCCGGGTCCACGGCCCGGACGGCTGGATGTAGGTGTCGAGCCGGCCTGGCGTCGGCGCGAAGCCCCGCGCCGGGTCCTCGGCGTTGATCCGGCACTCGACCGCCGCGCCGGTACAGGTGATGTCGGACTGCCGCAACGCCAGCGGCGCGCCGGAAGCCACCAGCAGCTGCTGGCGGACCAGGTCGATCCCGGTAATCATCTCGGTGACCGGGTGCTCGACCTGAATGCGCGCGTTCATCTCCATGAAGTAGGCGTTCCCGTGCGCATCGACGAGGAACTCCATCGTGCCGGCGCCGGTGTAGCCGACGTCGAGAGCGCCCGACACCGCCAGGTCCCCGATGTGGGAGCGCTGCTCCTGGGTCAGGCGGGAGGCCGGCCCCTCCTCGAGGAGCTTCTGGTGGCGACGCTGCAGCGAGCAGTCCCGCTCGCCCAGGAAGAGACCAGTGCCGTGCTGGTCACAGAGGATCTGCACCTCGACGTGCCGTGCTTTCGGCAGGTAGCGCTCGACATAGACCGCCGGGTCGCGGAAGACCGACCGGGCCACCGCTCGGGTGCTGGCGAACGCCTCAGTGAAGTCCCGTGCGGTGTGGACGACGGTCATGCCGCGGCCACCGCCACCGGCAGCGGCCTTGATGATCACCGGATAGCAGATGGCGGCCGCGATCTCCATCCCCTCGGCGGCGGTCCGGACAGGTTCCACCGTCCCCGGTAGCAGCGGCAGACCGGCATCGGCCATCAACCGCCGAGCTGTCGCCTTGTTGCCCATGTCCTGCATCACCGAGGGAGGCGGCCCGACGAAGGTGAGCCCTTCCGCCTCACAGATCTCGGCGAAGTCGGGATCCTCGGACAAGAACCCGTAGCCGGGGTGCACTGCGTCAGCGCCCGTCTGGAGGGCCGCTTCGATGATGTTGGGCACGTGCAGGTAGCTCTGCCGTGGAGCGGGTGGGCCGATGTTGACCGCGACGTCAGCCATCCGCACGACCTCGGAGTCGCGGTCGGCCGAGCTGTGCACGGCGACCACGCCGATGCCCATCTCGCGGCAGGTCCTCGCGATCCGCACGGCGATCTCGCCGCGGTTGGCGATCAGCAGCTTCGAGATCATGCGGGTTGCTCCGCCGGCAGGATCAACAGCAGCGGCTGGTCGAACTCCACCGGCTGCCCGTTGCTGACCAGGATCTCGGCCACCAGCCCCGGCTCGTCGGCGACCACGGGGTTCATCATCTTCATCGCCTCGACGATTGCCAGTGTCTGACCCGGCTCCACCCGGTCGCCCGGATGGACGAACGGGTCGGCGTCGGGGGACGCGGCGGCGTAGTACGTGCCCACCAGGGGTGCCCGGAGGGCCCGGGTCGGCGCGGCCACCTCGCTGCCGGCTGGCTCAGCCGCCTCGGCGTCGGTGGCCGAGGGAGCCGCGCCTGCGGCCACGAGGACCGGAGCCGGCGGGTGCCACTCCACCTCGATCTCGCAGTCACCACTGCGCACTGACAGCCGGTGTAAGGATCCCGACAGATTCCGGGCCAGGTCAGCGAGCTCCTGGCCCAGCTCCTGCACGGCGTTGGGGTTCGTGGGGCGAGCCGATGAGGGAGACTGGACAACGCTGGTGCCGTTGGTCTTGGGGTCGATCTCGGGCGAGGGCATGGTCAGTCCCGCCGACGGACGTCGTGCTTGGGTGCCGCTGGGATGGGGTCAGCGGTGCCGAGCCGCGAGAAGCGTTGGTGGCGCAAGTCCAAAAGCTCGGCTGGCGTCAGCTGCGACAGCTCATCGAGCTCCCGGAGCAGGGCTGCCCGAAGGCGGCTGGCACAGGCGATCGGGTCGGCCTGCGCGCCCCCTTCTGGCTCGGCGATGACCGATGTGGCGATGCCGCTGTCGAGCAGGTGGCGGGCCCCCAGCTGAAGCGCTCGGGCCGCTGCCGGCGCTGAGGATGCGGTCCGCCACAGGATGGCGGCGCAGCCCTCCGGGCTGATCACGGACAAGAACGCGTTTTCGAGCACCAGCAGCCGGTCGGAGGTGGACAGGGCGAGGGCCCCACCGCTGCCGCCTTCGCCGGTGATCACCGACACCACAGGAACGCGCAACCGCGTGCTTCTCCGAATGGCGTCGGCGATGGCGATCGACTGCCCGCGCTGTTCCGCATCAGGACCGGGATAAGCACCGGGGGTGTCCACCAGGGCCACGACCGGGAAGCCGAACGTCTCGGCGTACTGCATCAGCCGGATCGCCTTGCGATAGCCCTCCGGGTGCGGCATGCCGAAATTGCGGGCGACCAGGTCGCCGAGGGTATGGCCTTTCTGGTGACCCAGCACCACGACCGAGCGGTCGGCGATCCGCGCCATGCCGCCGACGACCGCGGGATCGTCGGAGTAGGCCCGGTCCCCGTGCAGCTCGACGAAGTCGTCGAACGCGTAGGAGAGGTATTCCAATGCGGTGGGCCGGTCGATGTTGCGAGCGGTCCGGACGGTCTCCCAGGGGTCGCGAGAGAGCCGGTCGCCGGCGGG
>DASQVF010000394.1:0-4370 GCA_035640915.1 Propionibacteriaceae bacterium | reverse complement strand
GCGTGTCGGCTTCGCCAAGGCCGGGCGGCTGATGGACATCCTGGAGACCCGCGGGGTGGTCGGGCCGTCCGAGGGGTCGAAACCGCGCGAAGTCCTGGTGAAGCCGGACGAGCTGGACGTGGTCCTGGAGAACCTCAAGCTCGGCTGATTGTTCTGCTGGTCGACCGGGCACCGTCCGGACCATCCGAGTCGCAACCATCCGCCCTCGCAGGCTCGGGCTCCCGCCAGGCCCATCCACGCTCCTCGAATCGTCCGGACGACGCCCGGCCTCCGTAACGAGCTGGGTGGCGTTCTCCGGCCCGCTGCCTCGCCCGGCCCCCAGGCGGCGCGCCGCCCCCAGCTCGCCCGGCCCGACCGACGCCGGTTCTTCAGGGTGTCCGAGGGCGCCCGGCCTACGGTGCACGGAGAATCGGGTCATGGGCCTGGTTCCGGCGGGGAGCGCGGAGCGGTTCGTCGAGGTGGACGGTGGCCGGGTGCGGGTGCTCGAGTCGACGGCGACGCCGACGACCGTGTGGGGTCGGTCCCCGTTGCTGCTGATCCACGGCGGTGGGTTCGACAACGCCGGGATTTCCTGGTTCGAGGTCTTCGGCGCGCTCGGCGCGGACCGGCCGGTAGTCGCTTTCGACCTGCCCGGGTTCGGGGCGACCGAAGGTCTGGCCCCGTTGGGCGGGGCGACCGAGATGGCGGAGTTCGTCGTTCGGATCGGCCGTCGGCTCGACGTCTCCCGAGCCGTGTTGATGGGGGTCTCGATGGGCGGGGACGTCGCCCTCAACGTGGCCTTGCGTCACCCGTCGTTCGTCGAGGCCCTGGTGCTCATCGCCCCTGGCGGACTCGTGCCGGTCTTCCGCAACCGGTTCGTCCAGCTGTCGGCCTGGCTCGCCGCACAGCTGCCCGACCGGGTCATGCTTCCGCTAGCCAGACTGGCCAACACCCGAGTGGAGTCGGCGCTCGAGGCGATGGTCCACGACTCCAGCGGGCTACCGCCGCAGGTGGTCGCCGAGTTCGTTCGCGAGGCCCGGCGACCCGACGCCGGGCTCGGGTACCTGCGGTACAACCAGGCGTCTCTGGGCCCGTGGTCGATGCGCAACAACCTGCTGCCCGTCGTGCACCGGATCGCAACGCCGACACTGTTCTTCCACGGCCAGGACGACCCGCTGGTCGACCTACGGGGATCGCAACGGGCCAGCGCGCGAATGCCGGCGGCCCACCTCGTGCAGGTTCCCGAGTGCGGCCACTGGGCCCAGTTCGAGGCGCGTGACCGGTTCCTCGCCGAGGTTCGGGGTTTCCTCGACCACCGCGCGAGGCGATGAGTGATCATCGCGATCGGCAATACTGGGACCCGCTATGTCCGCCCCCACCTCGCCCACTGTGCACGTGCACACGCTGGGCTGCGCCCGCAACGAGGTGGACTCCGAGGAGCTGGCCGGCCGGCTGGCGGTCGACGGGTTTCGCCTGGTCGCTGCTCCGGAGGCGGCGGACGCCGTGCTGGTCAACACCTGCGGGTTCATCGAAGCGGCGAAGAAGGACTCGGTGGATGCGCTGCTGGCGGCCGCCGACCTCAAGGACAGCGGGCGAGTCCAGGCCGTGGTCGCCGTCGGATGCCTGGCCGAGCGGTACGGCACTGAGCTGGCCGAGGCGCTGCCGGAGGCCGACGCCGTCCTCGGCTTCGACCGGTACGCCGATGTGGCCGAGACGGTACGGTCCGTGCTCGCCGGGGAGCGCCCGGAGACCCACGCGCCGCGGGACCGCCGGCGACTGCTCCCGCTGAGCCCGGTCGAGCGGCCGGCAGCGGCCGGCGCCCTCGCGGTTCCGGGCCACGGTCCGGCCAGTGGCCCACGACCCCTCCGGCACCGGCTGGCGGGCGGAGCCACCGCGCCGGTGAAGATCGCCTCGGGCTGCGACCGGCGCTGCACCTTCTGCGCGATCCCGCGCTTCCGTGGCGCGCAGCTGTCCCGGCCGGTCGCCGACGTCGTCGCCGAGACCCGCTGGCTGGTAACCGAGGGCGTCCGAGAGGTCTTCCTGGTCAGCGAGAACACCACCAGCTACGGCAAGGACCTGGCAGACCTGCGGCTGCTCGAACGGCTGCTGGCCGAGCTGTCGGCGGTCGACGGCCTGGAGTGGATCCGGGTCTCCTACCTGCAGCCGGCCGAGATGCGGCCCAGCCTGCTCGCCGCCATCGCCGGGACGGAGAAGGTCGTGCCGTACTTCGACCTGTCCTTCCAGCACGCCGCGCCGGGGGTGCTGCGGCGGATGCGGCGGTTCGGTGACCCGGACGCCTTCCTGGAACTGATCGGTCGGATCCGCGCGGCGGCGCCGCGAGCCGGGATCCGCTCGAACGTCATCTGCGGCTTTCCCGGCGAGACCGAGCCCGAGCTGAGCACACTGCACGACTTCCTCGTCGCGGCCGAGCTGGATGCGGTCGGCGTCTTCGGCTACTCCGACGAGGACGGTACCGAGGCTGCTCGGCTGGAACCGAAGCTGTCCGCCGAGGAGGTCGAGGCCCGGCGGGCCGCGACCGCGGACCTGGTGGAGGAGCTGACCAGTCAGCGGGCCGCCGCGCGGGTCGGCGAGCCGGTGCGAGTCCTGGTCGAGGAGCGAGGCCGGGCCGTCACGGGGCGCGCTGCCCACCAGGGACCGGAGGTGGACGGCACCGTACGCGTACCCAAGGCTGGTCCGGTGGAGCTCGGAGAGTTCCTGGACGCGACCGTGGTGGACAGCGAGGGCGTCGACCTGGTGGCCGAGATCAAGGTGGCAGGGTGAGCAACGAGGCGCACCCGGCCGGCGTCGGGCCGGACCCCGGTTCGCCGTCGCCGAGCTCGCGACCGGTGACCCCACCGCCGACCACCGAGGCCAGCTCGTGGAACGTGCCGAACGCGCTGACCGCGTTCCGGATCGTTCTGGTCCCGGTCTTCGCCTGGATGCTGCTGGCCCATCCCGACCAGCCCGGCTGGCGGCTGGCCACCGCCGGCGTCTTCACGTTGGCCATCCTGACCGACAGTCTGGATGGCTACCTGGCCCGCCGGCACAACCTGGTGACCAGGTTCGGCAAGCTGGCCGACCCCATCGCCGACAAGGCGCTCACCGGGATGGCGCTGGTCTGCCTGTCCATTCTCGGCGAGCTGTGGTGGTGGGTCACCGTGGTGATCCTGGTGCGCGAGTGGGGCATCACCATCCTGCGCTTCGCCATGCTGCGCTACGGAGTGATGGCGGCCGGTCGAGGCGGCAAGATCAAGACGGTCGTGCAGGCCGTCGCGATCATCCTCTACCTGCTGCCGCTGAGCGCCCTGGCCACCTGGTCGCCGGTCCTGGCCTCGGTGGCGACGGCGATCGCCTTGGTGGTGATGCTGGCCGCCGTGCTGCTGACGGTGGTCAGCGGGCTGGACTACGTCCGCGACGCGTTCCGGCTCCGCCGGCAGAGCCTGTCGGCCCGGTGAGCCCGGCCGCCCGGGTACTGGCCGAGCTGCGGCGCCGCCACGAGACGGTCGCCACCGCCGAGTCGCTGACCGGCGGACTGCTCGGCGCGCTGCTGACCGCCGTGCCGGGTGCCTCCGATGCCTATGTGGGCGGCGTGATCAGTTACGCGACCCGGCTGAAATCCACCCTGGCCGATGTCGATCCGGAGATCCTGGCCGCTCTCGGCCCGGTTGCCGACGGCACCGCGGCCGGGATGGCGACCGGTGTGGCGCGTCGCTGTGCCGCCGACTGGGGCCTGGCCACGACCGGGGTCGCCGGACCGGACCCGCAGGAAGGTCACCCGGTCGGCGAGGTGTACGTCGCCGCCGCCCATCCGGCCAGCGCCCAGGTCGAGGTGCGGGCGCTCCGGCTGACCGGCGACCGGTCGGCGATCCGCGAGGCCGCGGCCGCGCAGGTGCTCGACCTGCTGGCGACCTGCCTCGGTCGGGAAGGTTCCGGGCTGGGCGGGCGACGCGCCGACCGGACCTGAGTGCGGTCCGCTCTGGTGTTGGGTGCGGGGCTGGGTACAGTTTGCTCATGCGATCCGAACCCCCGGTACGGCCGGCGCTGCTGCGCGAGTTGATTGGGGAATCCCTGCGCCAGGAGCGGGTCGCACAGGGCAAGACCCTGCGTGAGGTGTCGAAGGCGGCCCAGGTCAGCCTCGGTTACCTGTCGGAGGTCGAGCGGGGCCAGAAGGAGGCGTCCAGCGAGCTGCTGGCCGCGATGTGCGCGGCTCTCGACCTCCCGCTCTCGGTCGTGCTGAACCTGGTCAGCGAGAAGCTCGCGCTGGTCGAGTCGGCCGCCGACGGCCGGGTCACCGCCTTGCCGCCGATGCGGGCTCTGGCCCAGGCCGCTGCCTGATCGTCACCTCACACCGGTGACGGCCGAAGTCGCAGGCCCTGCGGCGTCATCCGGAA
>DASQVF010000393.1:0-2156 GCA_035640915.1 Propionibacteriaceae bacterium | reverse complement strand
TGGACTCGGAGCAGCAATCTCGCCCGTGGCGGAAGTACCTCGGCGAATCCGGGCGTCGGCGTGCAGCCGCGGGCCGGAGGCACCTGTGACACCTGAGGACCCGCACGACTGCCCTGAGGAGGGTTCAGGCCGAACTGGCCGACTTGTCCATCCGGCTGTCGTACCTGGCGGGCGAGTCCAGCGCTGTGGGGTCCGCTGCGCGGAATCCGCCACGTCAACGAGCCATCATGTCCCGCCGCTGCTGCCACCAGGCGGCCGCTGCAGCGCGGTTCGAGGCAGCAGAGTGACCACGCATCCGGAAACGACCGTCGGTGGAAACGGGTCATCCTGCGGCGAGCGTGCGCACTACGCTTGGCCAGGTGAGTGCCGCTTCCGCCCGCGTTGCGTGCGTGATCCCGGCCAAGGACGAGGAACAGCGGATCGGAGCCACCGTCACCGCCGCCCGTGGCCTGCCCGGGGTCGACCTCGTCATCGTCTGCGACGACGGCAGCACCGACGGGACCGCCGCGTACGCCGGCGCGGCCGGGGCGATCGTGGTCAGCCACACCCGCAACCGAGGGAAGGCGGCCGCGGTGGAGTCGGCGGTCAACGCCCTCGGGGTGCTGGAGCAGCGGGACAACCGGCCGGAGGCCGGGACCCTGCTGCTGCTCGACGCCGACCTCGGCGATTCCGCCGCCAACTGCTCGCCGCTGATCACCCCCGTCACCACCGGCAGGGCGGACCTGACCATCGCCGTGCTGCCGCCGCAGGTCACCGACGAGGGCACCGTGCCGGGTGGCTTCGGGCTGGTGGTGACCACGGCCACCCGCGGCATCGCCGAGCTCACCGGCTGGACCCCCCGTGCGCCGTTGTCCGGCCAGCGCTGCCTCACCCGACGGGCCTTCGAACTGGCCAGTCCGTTGGCTGCCGGTTGGGGTATGGAAGTGGGCATGACCATCGACATCCTGCGGGCGGGCCTGCGGGTCGAGGAGGTCGAGATCGAGCTCCGGCACCGGGCCACCGGCCGCGACCTGGCGGGTCAGCTGCACCGGGCCAAGCAGCTTCGCGACGTCACGCGGGCCCTTGTCGCCCGCGGCGCGGTCAATGTCGACACCGCCCGGGAGGCGGCCAAGACCGGTCTGGCCTCGGCCAAGGACGTCGGCAGCGACCTGCTCCGGCGGCTCCGCGGATGACCTGCGCGCAGGTCCTCCGGTGACGGCGACCAAGCGCCGCTCCGGCAACCCCGCCAAGCCCGCCAAGCCGGCGTACCGGCCCACGGTCTGGCACCGCCATCACCGCTGGGGCCTGTTCGGCATCGTCGCGGCCACCGGGCTGACCGTGGTCACCGGGTTCCTCGGGCCGTCGGCGGTGACCATCACGCTCGGTCCGCGCGACTCGCTGCTGCCCCCCTGGTACCTCCCGGCCGGCATCATCCAGCCCAACGAGTGGTTGGTCTCGGCCATGATCTGGGCGGCGATCCTGGTCGGCGCCGTCGGCCTGTGGGTCACCATGCGGGCGCTGGCCGACGGCTGGAAGCCCAAGGTGCGCCGGATCTTCGGCCTCGGCGTGCTGCTGAGCCTGGTGACCATCACCGTGCCCCCGCTGACCTCGGCCGACGTGCTGATCTACGCCGCGTACGGACGCCTGCAGGCCCTCGGCATGAACCCGTACGACATCACCCCGGCCGAGGTGATCCGTGGCCAGTTCGACCCGGTGATGAAGTGGGTGGAGTTCCCCTGGCACGACACCCCGAGCGTCTACGGGCCGATCACCTCCTGGACCCAGCTGCTGGCCAACCGGCTGGGCGGGGAGAACATGCACGACATCGTCTTCTGGCTGCAGGTGTTCTCCGCGGTGCCCTTCATCATCGTCGGCGCCGGTGCGGTGCTGCTGGCCCACGGTGACAGCCGCCGCCAGGCCCGGGCCGCGCTGCTCACCGTAGCCAACCCGCTGCTGATCTGGGCCGTCGTGGCCGGCGCGCACAACGAGGCCCTGTCGGTGATGTTCGCGGTGGCCGGGATGCTCTTCCTGCGCAAGAACCCGTTCGTCGCCGGCCTTGGCATCGGGCTGGCCGGCTGCGCCAAGCTGAGCATCGGGCTGTGGGGACTGGCCATGCTCTGGGCGTACCGGCGGGAGCCGAAGAAGGCGCTGCTGCTGTGCGCCGGGACGGCGATCCC
>DASQVF010000392.1:0-2365 GCA_035640915.1 Propionibacteriaceae bacterium | reverse complement strand
GCTTCTTTGTGGACAAGCGCTACCGCCGGAAGGGCGTGGCTGCGGTGGCCCTCGACGGGGCCCTCGCGCTGATCGCCGACACGGGCGGCGGCGTGGTGGAGGCCTATCCGCAAGACACCGGCGGCCAGAAGACCTCGGCATCCTTTCTCTACAGCGCCACCCGCAGCCTCTTCGACCGGGCCGGCTTCACGTACGAGCGGCCCAAGGGGAAGAACCACTGCGTGATGCGGAAGGCCGTCGACGCAGCCGGTGCATGAAGGCATACCTCAGATTTCTCCCGCTGCTTGTCGATCCGCTCGGCCTGTCGTTCGACCTTGGGGTGAGAGGGTCCGAAGGGGACCCGACACAGCAGACAGGAGAGTCCAGTGAAGTACATGCTGATCATGCGCACGACCGATGAGGCGGCGAACGCGGCCTTCGCCGACATCGACTTCGACCAGATCCTGGAGTCGATGGGCCGGTTCAACGAGGAGATGATCTCGGCCGGGGTCCTGCTCGCGGCGGAGGGTCTGGATGACGCGGCGGAGGGCGTGGTGGTGGACTACTCGGCGCAGCCGCCGGTGGTCACCGACGGTCCGTACGGGGAGACCAAGGAGCTGTTCGGTGGCTACTGGATCCTCGACGTTGCCTCCAAGGAGGAGGCTGTCGAGTGGGCCAAGCGGGCGCCGCTGGCGGGACCGGGGATGAAGTGCGAGATCCGCCGGGTGGCGCGCATCGACGAGTTCCCCCAGGACAACGTGTGGATCCAGAAGGAGCGGGCGTGGCGGGAGGCGACCGGCCAGCTGTGAGTGGCCCGGGCGAGGGTCGAGACGCCGTCGCGGCCGTCTGGCGGATCGAGTCCGCCCGGGTCGTCGGCGCCCTCGCCCGGTACACCCGCGACTTCTCGCTGGCGGAGGACGTCGCCCAGGAGGCGCTCGCCGAGGCGCTGGTCAGCTGGCCCCGGGACGGCGTCCCCCGCCACCCGGCCGGTTGGCTGGTCACCACCGGACGACGGCGAGCCATCGACACCTTCCGCCGGCGGGCGGCTCAGGACGAGCGGTACGCCACCATGGCCGCCGAGCTGAGCGACGGCGATCTCGGCTCGGGCGATGCGGACGCCGAAGCCGGCGCCGACCTGCTGTGGGACCCGGACCGGATCAACGACGACGTGCTCGCGCTGATCTTCGTCGCCTGCCACCCGGTCCTGTCCCGGGAGGCCAACATCGCGCTCACCCTCCGCGTCGTCGGTGGGCTGTCCAGCGACGAGATCGCGCGGGCCTTCCTGGTGCCGACCGCCACCATCCAGGCGCGGATCACCCGGGCCAAGAAGACCCTCGCCGCCGCTCAGGTGCCGTTCGCCATCCCGCCGGGCGACGAACGCCCCGCACGGCTCAGCTCGGTGCTCAGCGTGCTGTACCTGATCTTCACCGAGGGCTCGACGGCCACCTCTGGTGAGCAGTGGATCCGGTCGGACCTGGCCCACGAGGCCATCCGGCTGACCCGGGTCCTGGCCCAGCTGATGCCGAAGGAGTCCGAGGTGCAGGGCCTGCTCGCCCTGCTCGAGCTGACCGCCGCCCGGTTCCCGGCCCGGATCGGTGAGGATGGCAAGCCGGTACTGCTGGAGGACCAGGACCGTCGGCGCTGGGACCGGGCCGCCATCGCCCGCGGCCGGGCGGCGCTCGTCCAGGCCGGTCGGCTGGGCTGGGGCCTCGGGGCGTACGGGCTCCAGGCCGCCATCGCCGAGTGCCACGCGGTGGCGCCGTCGGTCGAGCGGACCGACTGGTCCCGGATCGTCGTGCTCTACGACGCCCTGGCCCGGATCGGCCCGTCGCCGATCGTCGATCTCAACCGGGCGGTGGCCATCTCGATGGCGGACGGTCCGGCCGCGGCGCTGCCGATCGTGGACGACCTGATCGCGGCCGGCAGCCTGGCCGGCTCCCACCTGCTGCCGAGTGTCCGGGGCGAGCTGCTGCTCCGGCTGGACCGCCCCGACGAGGCCCGCGCCGAGCTCGAGCGCGCCGTCGATCTGTGCTCCAACGAGGCCGAGCGGTCGGTGCTGCTGGGCAAGATTGCCCGCACCCGGGAGACCAGCAGAGCGCCGGTCGACTAGCGGCGTAGCCGGACGGAAACCGGTGGTCGACCGAACGGCGAGTTCTGCAGCACCGTCGGGCCCGGTCGGAGCCGCACGTCCGCCTCGTACCGGGAGCGCAGGTCGGCCTCGGCCTCGGCGTTCCCGGCGTCCGCCCTCACCAGCAGCGTGGCGAGGCGGTCGACGTCCTCGACGTCGGCCTGCTCGTCCCACAGCAGGAGCTCGTCGTCCATCCGATGGCTCACCTCGCGCAGCACGTAGTCACGGACGAGGTCCGGGCCGGAGAATTCCGAGCCG
>DASQVF010000391.1:0-5795 GCA_035640915.1 Propionibacteriaceae bacterium | reverse complement strand
AGGCGGCGGCCGGCAACATGGGGGTGATCCCGCCGGGGGTCGAGGACGGCGTCGGCTTCAACGCCTTCTTGGCCGAGATCTGCTCGGCCCACGGCGCCCTCTTCATCTCCGACGAGGTGATGACCGGGTTCCGGGTGAGCCGGTCCGGCCAGTACGGACTGGACGGTGTGCAGCCGGACCTGATGACCTTCGGCAAGGTGATGGGCGGCGGCTTCCCGGCCGCCGCCTTCGGCGGCCGCGCCGAACTGATGCAGCACCTCGCTCCGGTCGGCGGGGTCTACCAGGCGGGCACGCTGTCCGGCAACCCGGTGGCGACCGCCGCCGGCCTGACCGCCCTCCGCCTGGCCGACGACGCCGCGTACGCGCACCTGGACTCGGTCGCCGCCCAGCTGCGGAGCGAGGTCGCGACGGCGCTCACCGCGGCCGGTGTGGCGCACGTCATCCAGGCCAGTGGGAACCTGTTCAGCGTCTTCTTCGTGGGTGAGGACGTGACCGCCGTGCCGGACTACGCCGCCGCGGCCCGGCAGCGGACCGCCCGGTACTCCGCGTTCTTCCACGCCATGCTCGATACGGGCGTCTACCTGCCGCCCAGCGCGTACGAGGGGTGGTTCTGCTCGACGGCCCACGACGACAGCGCGCTCGGGCGTATCGTGCAGGCGCTGCCCGGCGCGGCCACGGCGGCCGCGCGGGCGTCGGAAGAGGAGTGAGGCGCAGTGGCACAGACCAGGACGGTCGTGCACCTCGTTCGGCACGGCGAGGTCGATAACCCGGCGGGCCTGCTCTACGGACGGCTGCCTGACTACCACCTGTCCGAGCTGGGCCGGGAGATGGCGCAGCGGGTCGCCGAGGGCCTGCGCGGCCGGGACGTCGTGCACCTGCGCTGCTCGCCGCTGGAGCGGGCGCAGGAGACGATGGAGCCCATCGCCGATGCCCTCGGGCTCCCGGTGATCACCGACGGCCGGGTGATCGAGGCGGCCAACTACCTCGAGGGCCTGAAGATCTCCTTCCCGGGCCTGCTGCGCCGCCCGAAGCTGTGGTGGCACTTCCGCAACATCCTCGGGCCGAGCTGGGGTGAGGCGTACCGCGACATCGTGATCCGGATGCGCCTGGCCATGCGGGATGCGCTGGCGGCGGCGGCCGGCCACGAGGCCGTGATCGTCTCCCACCAGCTGCCGATCTGGATGGCCCGGTGCGACGCCGAGGGCCGGCGGCTGTTCCACGACCCGCGCAAGCGCGAGTGCACCCTGGCCAGCGTCACCTCCTTCACCTACGTCGACGGCCGGGTCACCTCGGTCGGGTACCGGGAGCCTGCGGCCGAGCTGCTCAAGCCGCACCAGGGCCGGAAGTTCGTCGCGGGAGCCTGAGGTTAGACCGATGCGGGGAATGGTCTGGCCGGCTCGGGTGGCCGGCGCGCTGCTGGCCGTGCTGCTGCTCGCCGGCGGCTGTGTGGCCGACGCCAACGACCCGAACGCGGCCGGGGCACAGCAGGGCTACCCCGATGTCGGCCGCCGGGTGACCCTGATCCCGCCGGCGGAGCGCCAGCCGGTGGCCGAGGTCAGCGGGCCGGACCTGGACGGCACGGGCACCCTGTCCAGCACGGCGTACCCGGGCAAGGTGGTGGTGATCAACGTCTGGGGCTCCTGGTGCGGGCCGTGCCGCAAGGAGGCGCCCGAGCTGCAGGCGGCCAGCGAGAAGACCGCGGCCGTCGCCCAGTTCCTCGGCGTCACCAGCAAGGACCGGCAGCCGAGCGCGGCGCGGCAGTTCGTCCGGGAGAACAAGGTCGACTATCCGAGCATCTTCGACCCGAGCGGGCAGGCGCTGCTGGCCTTCAGCGGCGTGCTGCCGGCCAGTGCGATTCCCTCCACCATGGTGCTGGACCGCGAGGGCCGGCTCGCCGCGCGGGTGCTGGGGCCGATCTCCGAGACCACCCTGGTGCAGATGGTCAACGACACCGCGAACGGCAAGTAGATGCTCCCGCTGGACCTCGCCGACTGGGCCGCAGCGGCCGTCGGCGGTTCGATGGTGCTGGCGCTGCCGGTCGCCCTGCTGGCCGGCCTGGTGTCGTTCTTCTCGCCGTGCGTGGTTCCGCTGCTGCCCGGCTACCTGTCCTACGCGACCGGGCTCGGCGCGGCCGAGATCGTCGACGGCTCGCGACGGCGGGGCCGGATGCTGGCCGGGGCATCGCTGTTCGTGCTCGGGTTCGCCGTGGTCTTCGTGGTCACCGGCGTGGTCGCCGGGTCGGCCGGACGCGCGGTCAACGAGTACCGCGACGTCATCACCCGGGTGCTGGGCGTGGTGGTCATCGTGCTCGGGCTGATCTTCGCCGGCGTGCTGCGGATCGGCCAGTCGGACCGGCGGCTGCACCGGATCCCCGCCGTCGGTGTGGCCGCCGCGCCCCTGGTCGGGGTGGTCTTCGCCCTGGGCTGGACACCGTGCCTGTCGCCGACCCTCGGCGTGGTGATCAACCTGGGCTTCACCGAGGGAACGGCGCTGCGCGGTGGCCTGCTCGGTTTCGCGTACGCCCTCGGGCTGGGCATCCCCTTCGTGCTCGCCGGGCTGGCGTTCACCCGGATGGCCAAGGCGGTGGACGCGTTGCGCCGGCATCAGCAGCTGATCATGCGGATCGGCGGGGTGCTGATGGTCGGGGTCGGGCTGCTGCTGCTCACCGGCACCTGGGACTGGGTGACGTCCTCGTTGCGGCAGTGGGCGGCGTCCTTCGAGACGGTGATCTGAGGTGAGCACAACCACGCAGCGGAACGCGCCCGCCCTCGGTTGGCGGGGTGGGCTGCGATACCTGTGGACCCAGCTGACCTCGATGCGCACCGCACTGGTGCTGCTCTTCGCGCTGGCCCTGGCAGCGGTGCCCGGCTCGCTGCTGCCGCAGCGCAGCGTGGCTCCGATCCGGGTCTCGGACTACCTGGCCGCGCATCCCCGGATCGGGCCGGTCTTCGACCGGGTCGGGCTGTTCGAGGTCTACACCTCGCCCTGGTTCTCCGCGGTCTACCTGCTGCTGTTCGTCTCGCTGGTCGGCTGCATCATCCCCCGGGTCGGGGTGTACGCCCGGGCGCTGCGCGCCCAGCCGCCGCGTACGCCGCGCAACCTGGCCCGGCTTCCCGCGTACGCGACCACCGCCTCACCCGCCGGTGACGGCGTGCTGCCCCGGGCGGCGGACCTGCTGCGTTCCCGCCGTTATCGGGTGGTCGCCCGGGAGGACTCCGTCGCGGCCGAGCGCGGCTACCTCCGGGAGGCGGGCAACCTGGTCTTCCACGTAAGCCTGCTGTTCCTGCTGCTCGGGGTGGCGCTGGGCGTCCTGTTCGGGTTCCGCGGGACCAGCGTGGTGATCGTCGGGCAGGGATTCGCCAACAACCTGACCCAGTACGACGACTTCAGCTCGGGGGCGCGCTTCGCCGAGACCGACCTGGTGCCGTTCGGACTCACCGTGCAGCGGTTCGACGTGCGGTTCGAGACCGGCGCGGTGCAGACCGGCGCGGCCCGGCAGTTCCGGGCCGAGGTCGACGTGGTCGACCGGCCGGGCGCGGCGCCCCGGCCGGAGGTGCTGGAGGTGAACCGGCCGTTGAACATCGACGGCACCACCGTGCACCTCATCGGCCACGGCTACGCGCCGGTGGTCACGGTGAAGGACGGCGCGGGGAACGTGGCGTTCTCCGGACCGGTGCCGTTCCTGCCCCAGGACGGCAACTTCACCTCGGCCGGCGCCATCAAGGTGCTGGATGCCCGGCCCGAGCGGCTCGGGTTCGAAGCGTTCTTCCTGCCGACCGCGGTGGTGGACGAGCAGGGCCCGCGTTCGGTGTTCCCCGACGCGTTCGACCCGGCGCTGTTCACCAACGTCTGGTACGGCCCGCCTCGACCCGAGACCGGGCGGCCGGAGAACGTCTACAGCCTGGACACCACCGGCCTGACGCCGCTGAACACACCGACCGGCGACCGGGTCCGGCTGGCGCTGAAGGTGGGGCAGGGGGTGACCCTGCCGGACGGCAAGGGCTCCATCCAGCTGGACGGCTGGACCCGCTGGGTCAAGCTGCAGGTCAGCGACACGCCGGGAGTGACCATCTCGCTGGTCGCGCTGGCCTTCGCGGTGGCCGGACTCTGCCTGTCGCTCTTCGTCCGGCCCCGCCGGGTCTGGGTCCGGGTACGCGCCGGCGACGACGGACATAACCTGGTGGAGGTTGGCGGCCTGGACCGCGCGGATGCGCGCGTCGGCCTGACCGATGACGTGGCGGAACTGGCCGCCGAGCTGGGCGAACGCAGGGAAAAGGTGGGTGCGGCGTGAACTTCGAGTACTACTCCAGCCTGGCTCTGGTCACCTCGGTGGTGGTCTACCTGCTGGCCCTGATGATGCACGCCGCCGAGTGGGCCGCGGCCGGGCGGAGGGGCCTGCGGACCGCGGACCGCAAGGTCGAGCTGGTCAGCGTCGGTATGCGCCCTGAGCTTGTCGAAGGGCGGTCTTCGACAGGCTCAGACCGCATCTCTGTCGAAGAGCCGCCGGCCGGCGACGACCGGGTTTCCACGGAGCGCGTCGAGCAGTTCGGCCGGATCGGGCTGGCCTTCACCCTGATCGGCTTCCTGCTCAGCCTGGCCGGCGTGGTGCTGCGCGGAGTGGCCGCCGGGCGGGCCCCGTGGGGCAACATGTTCGAGTTCACCATCAGCGCGATGGTGTTCATCGTCGCCGCGTACCTGATCATGGTCTGGCGCTCGGACGTCCGGTGGCTGGGACTGCCGGTCACCCTGCTGGCCGCGATCGGCAACGGGCTGGCGGTGACCGTCTTCTACGTCGCGGTCGCCCCGCTGGTGCCGGCGCTGCACTCGGTCTGGTTCGTCATCCACATCGTCGCGGCGGCGATCGCCGGCGCCGCGTTCAACGTCGGCGGGCTGCTCTCCATCCTCTACCTGCTCAAGCAGCGGGCCGAGGAGCGGGGCACGGTCCGTGGCTACCTGCAGATGGTGCCGAGCGTCCGGCGGCTGGACGTGCTGGCCTACCGGTTCCTCGCCTTCGCCTTCCCGCTGTGGACCTTCGCCGTCGCGGCGGGAGCCATCTGGGCCGAGTACGCCTGGGGCCGGTACTGGGGCTGGGACCCGAAGGAGACCTGGGCGCTGGTCACCTGGGTGATCTACGCCGGCTACCTGCACGCCCGCTCGACCGCCGGCTGGCGCGGCCGCCGGGCGGCGGTGATCGCGCTGATCGGACTGGCCTCGTTCTGGTTCAACTTCGTCGGCATCAACCTGTTCGTCAGCGGCCTGCACTCCTACGCCGGGATCTAGCGAGGCGCGGGAGCTCCTCACCCGGCCACCTCGTAGTGCTCAGCCTTTCGATCCCGGTGCAGCAGGAAGGCGTCATCCTCGGGGTAGGTCTTGGCCTCCTCGACATCGGTGCCGGCAAAGGCCCGGATGCCGTCGAGATCGGTCCACCAGCTCAGCGTGATGATCTCCGAGCGCCCGTTGCCGAGGTCCCGCAGCGCAACCTGGGCGTCGAGGTTGCCCGGCGTCTCGCGGTACCCGGCGATACCGGTCCGTCGGACCAGGTCCGCGTACTCGGCCGCTCGCTCGGTCGCCACCTGACCGCGCCAGATGCGCAGGATCACCGTCACGCCGCCGAGGTTACGGGCGGCCACTGACAAATACGCTCAGAGGTTCGATTATTTGTCAGCTGGTGACGATGCGGATCTGACCGCGGGATCAGTGACGGGTCAGGCCGGGCCAACCCGCAGCGGCACATCGGTCTGCCGCCAGGCGGCATACCCGCCGATCACATCGGTGGCCCGCCACACCCCGAGCTC
>DASQVF010000390.1:0-2679 GCA_035640915.1 Propionibacteriaceae bacterium | reverse complement strand
CCGTCGTCCGGGATGAGCAACAGCTGGGCCCACGGGTCCCCGCTGCGGAAGATGATCTTGTGTACCCGGGACCACGGCACGGTGTGGCTGCGCAGGCCGTTGCGGATCCGCAGGCCGTCGGCGTCGGCCCGCACCACACTCGTCGCCACGGCGACGATCACCCCGAGGAGCAGGGCCAGCAGCCCGAGCAGGGTGAGCCGCTGGGAGAGGGTGAACAGGCCACGCAGCTCGGCCGGCAGGGCGAACCATCCCACGGCCGAGGCGGCGCAGAGGACGGCGGCGATGGCGAAGCCGAAGATCCGCAGCCGGCGGGGCCAGGCCACGAACACCGCCGGGCCGTCAGCTACAGCCGGCATGCCGCGATGTCGGTGACCAGGATCGCCCGGGCGCCGATGTCCCAGAGGTCGTCCATGATCTGCTGCGCCGCGGTCCGGGGCACCATCGCGCGTACGGCATGCCAGCCCGGGCGCGCCAGCGGTGACACGGTGGGCGACTCCAGGCCCGGAGTGATGGCGCAGGCCCGCTCGACCACGTCGTCGCTGACGTCGTAGTCCATCATCACGTAGTTGCGGGCGACCAGAACGCCGGTGATCCGGCGCTCCAACTGGCCCAGGCCCGGCGGGATCTCGGCCCGTGACCGGCGGATCAGGATGGCCTCCGACTCCAGGATGGAGTCCCCGAACAGCTCCAGACCGGCCTGCCGCAGGGTGCTGCCGGTTTCCACCACGTCGGCGACCACGTCGGCCACGCCGAGCCGGATGGCGGTCTCCACCGCCCCGTCCAGCGAGATCAGCCGGGTGATGATCCCCCGCTCCTTGAGGTAGGAGCCGACCAGGCCGGGATAGGAGGTGGCCAGCCGCAGGTCGTGCAGGTCCTCGACGGTCAGGTTCGCCCCGGTGGGCGCGGCGAAGCGGAACCGGCTGCGGCCGAAGCCGAGCGGCATCACCTCGGCGGCCGCCGCGCCGGAGTCGAGCAGCATGTCGCGTCCGGTGATCCCGACGTCGAGGGTGCCCTCTCCGACGTACACCGCGATGTCCCGCGGCCGCAGGTAGAAGAACTCCACCCCGTTCGCCTCGTCCAGCAGCAGCAGTTCCTTCGGGTCACTGCGCTGGGCGTACCCGGCCTCGCGCAGCATCTCCGCCGCGGCCTCGGCGAGCGCACCCTTGTTGGGCACGGCCACCCGAAGCAGGGGCCGCGGCTCCGCCGATCCGGTACCGGTCACGGCGGACATCCTAGGTGCGGTGGTCAGAGGCGCCGGTAGATATCGTCCGGTGTCAGGTCCAGCGCCAGCATCAGCACCTGGAGGTGGTAGATCAGCTGGCTGATCTCGGTCGCGGCCTGCTCCCGGGTCTGGTACTCGGCGGCCATCCAGACCTCCGCCGACTCCTCAACGATCTTCTTGCCGATCTCGTGCACCCCGGCCTCGACCCGCGCCACCGTCCCGGACGCGGGATCGCCGTCGGCAACCTTGCCGGCGAGCTCGGCGTACAGGGCGTCGAAGGACTTCACAGGCGCGAAGCCTACGGCTGTTGCCTACACCGTCCGCGCCGCGCTACGTTTTCAGAAGTTCCTGAAAGCTGCGAATCCCTTGACTGCTCCATCGCCCACCTCGATGCCGGAAGCCACCGGCCAGTTCACCGCACGGCTGGCGGCGATGCTGACCGATGCCGGCTTTCCTCGGATGCCGGCCCGGGTCTTCGTCGCCCTGCTGTGCACCGACTCCGGCCGGCTCACCGCCGCGGAGCTGGCCGCTGCCGTCCAGGGCAGCGCCGGCGCGGTGTCCGGCGCCGTGCGTTACCTGGCCGCCATCGGGCTGATCGACCGCGAACACGTGCCCGGATCCCGCAAGGACCTCTACCGCGTGCGGCCGGACGCCTGGCATGCTGCGCTGGTTCGCCGGGACGCGATGGTGCACCGATTCACAACGACCCTGGCCGAGGGGGTGGCGGTGCTGGGCCCGGAGACGCCCGCTGGACGCCGGCTGGCCGAGACCCGTGACTTCTTCGCCTTCTGGCAGCGGGAGATGCCCGCGTTGCTCGAGCGGTGGGAGACCCACCGCGCTGGACTGACGAACGAAGGGAACGCCTGATGACCCACATCGCGCCGCTGACCACGGTCGAGCGGACGCACCACGACCGAGTAGGCGGAAAGGCCGCCAACCTCGGAGAGCTGGTCCGCGCGGGCCTGCCGGTGCCCGACGGGTTCGTGATCACCACCAACGCCTACACCGACTTCGTCGCCGCCAACCGGCTGGTGGAGCGGATCCGGGCTCTGGTCGGGTCGGGCGGGCCGGAGGCGTCGGAGGAGATCGCGGCGGCCTTCGAGGCCGGTCGGGTGCCCGCCGGACTGCGCCGCGAGATCCTCCGGGCGTACGCCGACCTCGGCGGTGGACCCGTCGCCGTCCGCTCCTCGGCGACCGCGGAGGACCTCGAGGACGCCAGCTTCGCCGGGCAGCAGGAGACCTACCTGAACGTGCGCGGGAACGACGCGCTGATCGCGGCCGTGGTCCGTTGCTGGGCCTCCCTGTGGACCGAGCGAGCGATCAGCTATCGGGCCCGCCAGCGGTTCGACGCCCGCGGCGTGCGCCTGGCCGTCGTGGTGCAGCGGATGGTGCCGGCCGAGGCGGCCGGAGTGATGTTCACGGCGAACCCGACCAACGGGCGGCGGGACGAGGTGATG
>DASQVF010000389.1:0-5823 GCA_035640915.1 Propionibacteriaceae bacterium | reverse complement strand
GACCGGGAAGCGGTGCTCGAGCTCGCGCAACAGCCAGAGGCCGGAGTCGGCGGGCAGGCTGCCGCCGGCGTGAACCTCTGGATGGGACGTCAGCGTTTGCAGCGCCTGCTCCAGGGCCGTCACCCGCTCCTCCAGCGACTCAGTCACGACTCCAAAATACGTAACTACGTATTGACGACGCAAGCGCTCGAGTGACCCACCCGCCCGACAGCGACAACCCTCGCCTTCGCTACTTACCGCCGCTACCTGCTCCTTCTTCCCGCTGGATGCATCGCGCGGGAAGAAGGAGCAAGTAGCGGCAAGTAGGCCGGAACAGGGCGGCAGCGATCCGGTCAGCCGGCCGAGGCGGCATATCCGATCAGCCCGCCGAGGCGGCGTACGCGTCGATCTCGGCGGTCAGCCGGGCCCTGGTCTCGGCGCTGGCGAAAGAAGCGGTGACCGCGGCCCGGACCAGGTCGGCGACGCCGGCCTCGTCCAGGTCGAGCAGCCGGGCGGCGATGGCGTACTCGGCGTTCAGGTCGGTGGCGAACATCGGTGGGTCGTCGGTGTTGATCGTCACGGTCACTCCGGCCGCCACCAGCGCGCGGATCGGGTGCTGCTCGAGGTCCGGCACCTGGCGGAGGGCGACGTTGGAGGTCGGGCAGACGTCCAGCGCGATGCCGTGCTCCACCAGGTGAGCCAGCAGTCGCTCGTCCTCGACCGCCGCGATGCCGTGCTCGATCCGCTCGGCGTGCAGGCTGTGCAGTGCGTCCCAGATGGTCTCCGGACCGGTCGTCTCGCCGGCGTGTGGCACGCTGTGCAGCCCGGCCGCCCGCGCCCGGTCGAACTGCTCGGCGAACATCGAGCGCGGAAAGCCCACCTCCGACCCGCCGACGCCCAGCCCGACGATCCCGGGTACGTCGTGGTCGAGCGCCGCCGCCGCGGTCAGCTCCGCCGCCGGGATGCCGAAGTCGGCCGGAATGTCGAAGATCCAGCGCAGCTCCAGCCCGTGGTCGCGTTCCGCCGCCACCCGGGCATCTTCGATGGCCTCCAGGAATGCCTCCAGCGGCAGGTCCTCGCGGACCGAGGTGTACGGCGTCACCGTCAGCTCGGCGTAGCGGATCTGCTGGGCGGCCATCTCGGCCGCGACCTCGTAGGTCAGCAGGCGCACGTCCTCTGCCGTCCGGATCAGGTCGACGACCGCCAGGTAGTTGCGGATGAAGTGTGGGAAGTCCTCGAAGACGAAGAAGTCGCGCAGCGCCTCCGGGTCATCGGGTACCGTGCCCGGGTGCCGGGCGGCGAGCTCGGCGACGATCCGGGGTGACGCCGAACCGACGTGGTGCACGTGCAGCTCGGCCTTGGGCAGGCCGGCGATGAAGTCGATCACCGCCTCATCCTGTCAGCGGCGATCCAACGTTCGGCGGTCAGCCGAAACGCCGGGCGGATGCCGCCTGCTGGGCCAGCCGGCGCAGTGCCAGCAGCAGTGGTTCGGGCAGGACGGTGCCGAGCACCACGTAGCGCACGGCGGCGGCCGGCGAGTCGGTGGGCACGGTGGACAGCTCGAACTCCGCGATCTGTTCCATGTGGTCCCGGTAGAGCTCCAGCGCACCCTCGGGCAGGACGAAGCCTGCCTCGTCCAGCGCATCCAGCGCCGCGGCCAGGGCGTCGTGGTTTGGGCAGTCCTTCTCCGCGACGGGCCAGCCCCACTGCCGCATCAGGGCGTGCACCCGCTCGTGGTCGGGATGCCGACTCCTCTCCGGTCGGGCCGCCGCGCCGGCGGCCACGCCGAGCAGGTCGTGCACCGACTCCGACGGCTCGTCGATCGCACCCAGCACCCGGCGAACCTCGGCGACGGACAGCCCTGCCGTGCCGATCAGCGCGCGGATCAGCTTGAGCCGGGCCTCGTGCTCGGCGTCGTACTGGGCCTGGGTCGCTGAGGTCCGCTGCCCCTCGGGCAGCAGCCCTTCCCGCAGGTAGTACTTGATCGTCGGCAGCGAGACGCCGCTGCGCCGGGAGAGCTCGGAGATCCGCACGCCCACTCCTCTTGACATTGGATAGTGCTGCTGCCCAATATTGGGGAGTAGCACTATCTAATTCAAGGAGATGGAGATGCCTACCGTCAACCCCGCCCGGATGACGCACGACTACGACGGCGAGCTCGTCGTGTTCCTGATCGGCATGCGGGTCAACCGGTTGTGGCGACCGGACCTGTGGTGGCCGGTGTTCTCGGCGATGCCCGGGATGCTCGCCGAGCTCTCCCAGGATCCCGAGTCGGGACTGATGGGCTACCGGTTGGCCTTCGGTCGTGGCGGTCCGCTGGTGGTGCAGTACTGGAGCTCGCATGAGTTGCTCTACGCCTACGCCAGCAACCCGAACGCCGCCCACCGCCCGGCCTGGACCCGGTTCAACCGGATGATCCGCAAGGCGCCGGGCGCCGTCGGCATCTGGCATGAGACGTACGTCGTGGACCAGGCCGAGAGCATCTACTCCGGCATGCCGGTGGCCGGCCTGGCCGCGGCGACGTCCTCGGTCCCCGTCGCCCGGCGCGGCGAGACGGCCCGCGAACGCCTCGGCCGGGCCGCGTAACCGGGGCGTCGAGCCTTCCCGCTACGCGATTCGCTGTGCCACCGTGGTGGGATGTTCCGGCTCGTGGGACTGCTCGGCGGGCTGTCAGCCGTCCTGGATCTGGGCACCGGATCGGCGCGCGACGAGTCGCTGACCCGCTGCCTGGTCGCTACGCGTTTCGCCCGGCACCTCGGGCTCCCGGACGCCGAGGTCACCGCCGTGCTGTACACCTCGCTGCTGGAACACCTGGGCTGCACGGCGTACGCGTCCGGACTGGCGGCCCTCTTCGGCGACGAGGTGGCGGCGACCCGGGTGGCGTTCCGGACCGACTGGGAGCGCCCGGCCGACCTGCTGCGGACGTTCGTGCCCGGAGTGGCCGCCGCGACCGGGCGGTCCCGCATGCGGGTGCTGGGCACGATGCTCACCACCGGCCGGAACATCAACGCCGAGGCTCAGCCGGCCACCTGCGATGTCGCGCGGGCCGCCGCCCGGCGACTGGGCCTGCCGCCGAGCGTGGCCGAGGGCGTGCACGCCATGCTGACGGCGTGGAACGGCAAGGGCCACCCGCCGCTGGCCGGAAGCGCCATCCCGTTGTGCGCGCGGATCACTCAGGTGGCTTCGGTGGCGGTGCTGTTCGCCCTTGACGACGATGTCCGTACGGCGACGGTCCAGCTCGCCGACCGGGCGGGCGCCTCCCTCGACCCTGACCTGGTGGCCCGGTTCGACCCGCACCTGCTCGATGTTGTCGGCACGGTGGACGCGTACGAGGCGGTGCTCGAGGCGGAGCCCGACCCGGTGCAGTGGGTGGACGACCAGGAGCTCGCCGTGGTGTGCCGGACGTTCGGCGACCTCGCTGACCTGAAGAGCCCGAGCCTGCACGGGCACTCCACCGCCGTCGGCGATCTGGCCGGGGAGGCGGCCCACCGGCTGCGGCTGCCCGAGGCGGATCGGGTCCGGATCGCCGGATACCTGCATGACCTCGGCCGGGTCGCGGTGTCCAGCGCGGTGTGGGACAAGCCAGGGCCGCTGACGCGCAACGAGCGGGACCAGGTCGAGCTGCATCCTTACTACACCGAGAGGATCCTGACCCGAGTGCCGGCGTTGGCCGAGCTGGGCCGCCTGGCCGGCCAGCATCACGAGCGCGGCGACGGCAGCGGCTACCACCGGGGACTGCTCGCCGGAAGCATCCCGCTGCCGGCCCGGGTGCTGGCCGCGGCCGACCGTTACCGGTGCCTGGTGGAGTCGCGTCCTCATCGAGCGGCCGTAGCCCCGGACGAGGCGTCGACGCTGCTACGGGACGACGCCCGCGCCGGTCGGTTGGATCCGGACGTGGTGGCCGCGGTGCTGGCGGCGGCCGGCCACCGGGTCAGCGCCCGTCGCCCCCGACCGGCCGGCCTCACCGACCGCCAGGTGGAGGTTCTCCGGCTCCTCGCTGCGGGCCTGTCGAACAAGCAGATCGCCGCCCGCCTGGTGGTATCCCCGCGGACCGCCGAGCGGCACGTACAGGACGTCTACGCCAAGATCGGGCTCAGCTCCCGGGCGGGCGCGGCGCTGTACGCCATGGAGCACGGCCTGATCGAGAAGTCTGGGTAGATCTACGCATGCGCGCCAGGACTTCCGGCGACACGCTGGCTCCATGACGGCGACGGATCTGCCATCCCTTCGACGCCCGCTGCTGACCCGGCCGTTCGTCATGCTTTCGCTCGCCGATCTGGCCTACTTCACCGCTTTCGGCGTCGCGGTGTTCGCGCTGCCGCTCTACGTGACTGGACCGCTGGGCGGCGACAAGGCGGGCGCCGGGCTGGCGTTCGGAGCGTTCGCGGTGTCGGCACTCCTGCTCCGCCCGTACGCCGGCCGGTTGTCCGACACGGTGGGCCGCCGGCCCCTGCTGGTCGCGGGCGCGCTGGTGGCGGCGGCCGCGCTCGGCCTCACCGCGATCGTGGACTCACTCTGGCTCGTAGTGGCTCTCAGGCTGCTTGCGGGGGTCGCCGAGGCCGCGTTCTTCGTGGCCTCCTTCGCCGCTCTGGCCGATTTGGCGCCGCCGGAACGGATGGGCGAGGCACTCAGCTACAACTCACTGGGTCTCTACCTCGGCCTCGCGCTCGGACCGCCGTTGGGCGAGCTGATGATGGAGCGGCAGGGCTTCCCGACGGCATGGGTCGGGGCCGCCCTGCTGGCCGTGCTCGCGGCAACACTGGTCGCCGGCGTCGGGGAGACCCGGAGCGCCAGGCTGGTCGAGCCCGGCCGCCACCGGCTGATCCATCGGGCCGCCATCGCGCCGTCCCTGGCGTTTCTCGCCTCCCTGCTGCCGGCAGGCGGCCTGCTCAGCCTCGTCGCTCTGCACGCCACCGACCTGGGTCTGCCCGATCCCAGCCTGCCGCTGCTCCTCTACGGGGCCACCGTCGTCGTCGGCCGGGTGGTGTTCGCCAAGGTGCCGGACCGGCTGCCGCCGCTGGCCCTGGGGTCGGTCGCCCTGGCGGCGATCGCCGGCGGCCTGATGATCATGGCGGGATGGACCACGCCGGTCGGGCTCTTGACCGGCACGGTCGTGGCCGCAGTCGGCATCACCTTCAGCACGCCGGCGTTCTTCGCGGCGATCTTCGCCACCGCCGGACCGGCCGAGCGAGGGGCCGCCTCGGGCACGGCCAGCCTGTTCATGGACCTGGGACTGGGCTTCGGGCCGATCGGCCTTGGACTGGTGGCGCAGGGCGCCGGGATCCCCGTCGCACTCGCCGCGGGCGCCGGATTCGCCGCCGTCGGTACCGCCTGGTCCTGGTACCTGCATTCGGCCGCCCGTAGCTGACCGCTCATCTCGAACCGCGCAGCTGCACCGTTCTCGAGGATCTGCACCGTCTGCCGAGGGTGCAGATCCTCGGAAACGGTGCAGATCCTCTGACGTCCTATCCTGTCCGGGTGGCAGAGGCGGCGGGCTGGTTCGCCGACCCCAGCGGCAAGATCAACACCTTTCGCTGGTGGGATGGCCAGTCCTGGACCCGCTGGTTGAGCGCCGACGCCGGCGCTCCCGACCCCGGCCCGGTCCCCGCCGTCGGTCGGCCGGCCACCGCCACGGCGACCGCCGACTTCCCGCCGCCGGACCCTTCGACGAGCTCAGGGCCCATGCTCGCTGAGCCTGTCGAAGCGCGCCACCCGCCGGCCAAGCCCTCCGACGACCCACGACCCACGCCCGCCGAGGACCTGGCCGCGTTCGCCCCGCCCGACCCGGCCGACCGCGTAGTCCGGTTGCCGGCGGCCGCGGCGGTGATCGTCGGCGGGGTCCTG
>DASQVF010000388.1:0-8427 GCA_035640915.1 Propionibacteriaceae bacterium | reverse complement strand
CCGCGCCGGCGCCGGCAGCTCGGAGACGATCTCGGACAGCTCGTCCTCGCTGGCGTCCTCGTCGAGGACGTTGACCGCCACCCCGGGACCGTCCGGGTCCGGACCGGACTCGACCAGCGGCTTGTTCCCGTCCGCCCTGTCCTGGCCGTTGCGCGGCTGCGCACGTTCGGTGGAGCGTCCGGCGGTGATCTGCACCGGCGCCCCGTCGGCACCGGTGACCACGCCGACCTGCGGCGTCTGGCCGACCTCCACCTCGAGGTGGAAGATGAAGCCGACGACCTCCTCCATGAAGGCTTCCATCATGGCGTTGAACATGTCGCCGCCCTCGCGCTGGTACTCCACCAGCGGGTCCCGCTGAGCCATCGCCCGCAGGCCGATGCCCTCGCGCAGGTAGTCCATCTCGTAGAGGTGTTCGCGCCACTTCCGGTCCAGCACGGTGAGCAGCACGCGGCGTTCCAGCTCGCGCATCACCTCCTCGCCGAGCTCGGCCTCCCGGCGGTCGTAGGCAGCCTGGGCGTCGGCCTTGAAGTCGTCGACCAGCACCTGCCGGTCCAGGTCGTCGCGTTCCTCGTAGTCGCTGCGGTCCAGCGTCACCGGGTACAGCGTGGCCATGTTGGTCCACAGCTGCTCCAGGTCCCAGTCCTCCACGAACCCCTCGGTCGCTCCCAGCACGTACTGCTCGACCACGGTGTCCACGGTCGAGCGCAGCCGCGACTCGACGTCGGCGCCCTCGAGCACCTTGCGCCGGTCTCCGTAGACGGCATGCCGCTGCCGGTTCATCACGTCGTCGTACTTGAGGATGTTCTTCCGGGTTTCGAAGTTCTGGGCCTCGACCTGGCTCTGCGCACTGGCGATGGAGGCCGACACCCGCTTGTTCTCGATCGGCACGTCATCGGGCATCTTGAGCGCCTGCAGCACCCACTCCACGATGTCGGACTTGAACAGCCGCATCAGGTCGTCGCCCAGCGACAGGTAGAACCGGCTCTCGCCCGGGTCACCCTGGCGGCCGGACCGGCCGCGCAGCTGGTTGTCGATCCGCCGCGACTCGTGCCGCTCCGAGCCCACCACGTAGAGGCCGCCGAGCTCGACCACCTCGGCATGCTCGGCCGCGACCTGCTCCTCCAGCTCGGCCAGGATCTCGGGGTACAGCTTCTCGTACTCCTCCGAGTGCTCGACCGGGTCGATCCCCTGCTCCCGCAGCTGATGGTCGGCCATGAACTCCGGGTTGCCGCCCAGGATGATGTCGGTGCCGCGGCCGGCCATGTTGGTCGCCACGGTGACCGCGCCCTTCCGCCCGGCCAGCGCGATGATCGCCGCCTCCCGCTCGTGCTGCTTCGCGTTCAGCACCTCGTGCTTGACGCCAGCCCGCTTGAGCATGGTGGACAGGATCTCGGACTTCGCCACGCTCGCCGTGCCGATCAGCACCGGCTGGCCCTTCTCGTGCCGTTCCGCCACGTCGGCGACGATCGCCTCGAACTTGGCCTCTTCGGTGCGGTAGATCAGATCCCGCTGGTCGGCCCGGATCATGTCTTTGTTGGTCGGGATCGGCACCACACCGAGCCCGTAGATCTTCTGGAACTCGGCGGCCTCGGTCATCGCGGTGCCGGTCATCCCGGAGAGCTTCTCGTACATCCGGAAGTAGTTCTGCAGGGTGATCGTCGCGAGGGTCTGATACTCCTCGCGGATCTGCACCCGCTCCTTGGCCTCGATCGCCTGGTGCAGCCCCTCGTTGTAGCGCCGGCCGACCAGGGTCCGCCCGGTGTGCTCGTCGACGATCAGGATCTCGCCGTCGAGGTTGACGTAGTCCCGGTCGAGCTTGAACAGCTCCTTGGCCTTGATCGCGTTGTTCAGGTAGGAGATCAGCGGGGTGTTGGCCGACTCGTAGAGGTTGCTGATGCCCAGCCGGTCCTCCACGACGTCGATCCCGGCCTCCAGGATCGCCACCGTGCGCTTCTTCTCGTCCACCTCGTAGTGCTCGTCGCGACGCAGCCGGTCGACCAGCTTGGCGAACTCGGGGTACCACTTGTGCGAGTCCTCCGCGGGACCGGAGATGATCAGCGGCGTCCGGGCCTCGTCGATCAGGATCGAGTCGACCTCGTCGACGATGGCGAAGTGATGCCCCCGCTGCACGCAGTCGGCCAGCGAGAGGGCCATATTGTCGCGCAGGTAGTCGAAGCCGAACTCGTTGTTGGTGCCGTAGGTGATGTTCGCCGCGTACGCGGCGCGCCGCTCGGCGGGGTCCATCTGGGACAGGATCGCGCCGACCTCCAGGCCGAGGAAGTGGTGCACCCGGCCCATCCACTCGGACTGGAACTTGGCCAGGTAGTCGTTGACCGTCACCACGTGTACGCCGTTACCGGTCAGCGCGTTGAGGTAGGACGGCAGCGTGGCGACGAGGGTCTTGCCCTCACCGGTCTTCATCTCGGCGATGTTGCCCAGGTGCAGCGCCGCCCCGCCCATCACCTGAACGTCGAAGTGCCGCTTGTCCAGCACCCGGCGGCTGGCCTCGCGGACGGTCGCGAACGCCTCCGGCAGGAGCGACTCCAGCGTCTCGCCCCGGTCGACGCGGGCACGGAAGTCGGCGGTCTGGCCGCGCAGCTCCTCGTCGTCCATCGCGACGAAGTCGTCCTCGATCGCATTGACCTGGTTGGCGATGCCCTTCAGCTGCTTGAGCAGCTTGCCTTCACCGACTCGGAGCAGTCTGTCCATCAAAGCCACGGAAACGGGCTCCCTTACATTCGTTGTCACCCAGGTGCACGGTCTACGGTGCCGCACGGTTCCTCGCGCGCGACATCCCATCGTAGGCCAACCCGCGGCGGGCCTCGGCCGTCTCGCTCGGCGATCTCGGTGGTCAGCGTAGGAGAGCAGCGGCCAGGACGGCCGCCAGATCACCGCGCGGGCGGACCTCGATCCCCGACAGGCCCTGCCACGCGGCCAGGCTGGCGAGCTCAGCGGCCAGCTCGGCGGCGACGTGGTCCGGGTCATGGCCCGGCTCCAGCCAGGCGGAGTTGACCCGGAGTACGCCGCGGGCGCGGTCGGCCTTGAGGTCGACCCGCGCCACGAAGTGCTCCCCCAGCAGGAACGGGTAGACGTAGTAGCCGTACACCCGCTTGGGCTCCGGCACGTAGATCTCGATCCGGTAGCTGAAGTCGAACAACCGCTCGAGCCGGGCCCGTTCGAAGATCATCGAGTCGAACGGGCTGAGCAGGGCCCGCGCCGCGATCCGGCGGGGCAGCGCAGCCTCGTGCCACAGGTAGTGCGGCTTGGACTCCCAGCCCTGGACCGTCACCGGCCGCAGCTCGCCGCTGGCCACCAGGTCGGCCACGGCCGCCCGGGTCATGGCCGGCCGGGTGCGGAAGTAGTCCCGCAGGCAGTACTCGCTGGCTACCCCGAGCGCCCGCGCGGCACGGCGCACGAGTCCCCGCACCGACTCCTCCGGGGTGGGTGTGGGCATCGCCAGCACGGCCGGGGGCAGGACGCGCTCGGGGACGTCGTAGATCCGCTCGAACTGGCTGTTGCGCCGGACCGAGGTCACCTCGCCGCAGTAGAACAGCCACTCCAGGACGGTCTTCACCAACGACCAGTTCCAGCCCCAGTTGCTCCGGTCCCGGACCTCATCCGCCTCCAGCTCGCGGGCGCTGACCGGGCCGCGAGCCGCGACCTCGGCCCGGACGAACTCGACCAGGGCCGGGTTCTCCCGGGCCACCCGCTCCACTCCGCCCCAGACGTCCCGGAACCCGGCATTCATCCGAAATCGCAGCAGCGGCTGCAGGTTGACGTCGATCAGGCTGGCGGCATGACCCCAGTACTCGAAGAGTCGGCGCGGCGGACGATGGGCTGCCCGCTCCAGCAGCCCGGCGTCGTAGGGCCCCAGCCGGGAGAACAGCGGCATGAAGTGCGCCCGGGTCACGATGTTGATCGAGTCGATCTGGAACTGGGCCAGCCGGTCGACCACTGCCTGCAGGTGCCGCATGGTGACCGGCCCGGCGGGCTGCGGCCGCCCGAAGCCCTGGGCGGCCAGGGCGATGCGTCGCGCCTGACCGCGCGTCAAGGATTCCCGCCTCATCGCCAGTGACGCTAGCGGGTCGCACTGACAGTTCCGGTGGCCCTCGGCGCCGGAAGGGTCGGCGGGACGGGGCTACCGCCCGATAGGTGAGCCCTCCAGGTCCAGCCGGATCACGCCGTAGTCGTACGCCTTGCGCCGGTAGACCACGCTCGGCGCCTGGTGCTCGGAGTCCAGGTAGAGGTAGAAGTCATGGCCGACCAGCTCCATCTCCAGCAGCGCCTGGTCGAGGGTCATCGGCACGCCGGGGTGCACCTTCTCGCGCACCACGAGCGGCCCGTCGCCGTCCACCTCGATCCCCGCCACGGTGTGCCGCCCGTCGCCGTTGGACTCGCCGTGGCCGTTCTCGAAGTTCGGCAGCACGGCCGCCGCCTGGTAGAGCGACCGGGGCGTGTGCTGGCCATGGTGCACCCGCTTGCGGTCCGCCGCCTTGCGGAACTGGGCCATCAGCTTGTCCAGCGCGAGGTCGAAGGCCGCCGGCTTGTCCTCCGCCGCGGCCTCGGCGCGAACGACCGGGCCCCTGGTTCGTACGGTGATCTCGACCCGGCTGGCCTGGTCGTGCTGGCGCTTGTTGCGCTCCGCGGAGAGCTCGACCTCGACCCGGATGACCCGGTCGTCCAGCTTCTCCAACCGGGTGATCTTCTCGGCCACGTAGGCGCGGAACTGTTCGGTCACATTGCAGTGGCGGGCTTTGATGACAACATCCATGCGTACCTCACTCGGCCGACCGATGGCCGGCGGTCAGGGGTGGCCACCCCAGTGGACAAGACAGTGGCGCTGCTGCCCCTTCCCTACCCGGTTTCGGCCGGATAAGTCTGGGCCAGAGCGCCATAGACCGACGCTAGTCCTTGCACCCGTGCCTGGCTACCGGGCGCCGTGAATCCTCACCGTCTTTTCACGTACACCGCAAGGGGGCGACCCCCTTGAACCCCCGAGGGCGTGGCAGGGCACCAGATCAGTCGACACGCCCTATGGACCGCGAAGGGGTGACCCACGACCCGCCGCCGTGCGCTCGGTCGCCGCCACGGTGCCGGCGCCGAGGACATAGGCCCCGGCGTGACGCAGGACGCGGGTGGCCTCGGTCAGACTGCTTCCGGTGGTCACCAGGTCGTCGACCAGGATCACCGGTCGGTCCGGCAGTCGTCCGCGCAGCCGGAAGGCGTCCATCAGGTTCGCCCGCCGTGCGCGGGCGTCCAGGCCGGACTGGTCGCGTACGCCGGGGGCCTGAACCAGGACCGGCACCATCGCGACCCGGTACCAGGGCCGGAGCCGGCGGGCCGCCGTCCGCGCCAGAGCGGCGGTGGCGTCGAAGCCGCGCTCGCGCACGGCACGGGCCGCCGACGGCACCGGGACCAGGCTCACCGCGGCTCCGGGGACGACGCCTTCCGCGCGCAGCAGCGCCAGCGCGCACGAAGCCAACCGCCGCCCGAGAACCGGAGTCAGTCCGAGCGCCTGGCGCTCCTTGTGGGCGTTGATCAGGCTGCGCAGCAGCGGGTCGTACGGCGAGGAGGTGACCGTGGGCGGAAAGCCGGCGGGGCAAGGGTCGGGCCGGGTCCAGCGGGGGCGGCGCTCCGCGAGCTCGGTCACACACTCCGGGCAGACCCCCCACCAGGCGGCGCCGCAACCGTGGCAGCGGGCACCCAGCAGCAGGTCACCGGCAGCGGCGACCCATCGCGCGGTCGCGGACGGCGAGGCGGTCACCCGGAGAGTCTGGCCAACGGGGGGCTCGGCCGACACCCGCCCGACGCGATCTGTGGACGACGGCCGGCGCCCGGCCGGAGTCAGCCGGCGTACGCGACGGTCGTGACGTCGGACAGGTAGGGGACCCACGGGCCCCCGTTCTTCCGCCACGTCTGGTTGCCCTGGCCGACGACGATGAAGCTCTGCGGCCGGCTCAGCACGGTCAGCTCGCGGGCGTTCCACTCCGTCGGGTCGCCGCCCTCCACGCTGACCTGCGACGCATCGGCCGCGACCCGGACGGCAACCAGGGCCGCGTCCTGGCTCGGCGCACCCAGCACCAGCAGGTCGTTGGCGTCGACCCAGGCCACGTCGGCGATCCGGGTCACCTGGGCCGACTCGGACTGCCTGAGGTCGATCGGCCGCCATGCGTCGACGACAACCTTCTCGGCGCGGATGATGCGGGCCAGCCCGAGCTCAGCGCCGGCAGCGGTCTGCCGGACCAGGGCGATCCTGGTCCCGTCCGGGGAGATCCGGAACGCGGTGATCTCCCCGTCGTTCAGCACCGGCGCCGTCACCGTGGTGGGAAGGCCCGGGCTGGACAGCCAGAACCGCTGCTTCCCGTCCTTCCGGCCGATCGCCCAGATCTCGCCGTAACGGGTGAACTGCGGCCGGAGCAGCGAGGTCAGCCCGGTGTCCAGTGTGGTCACCTCGCCGGTCGCGGTGGTGGCCCGCCGCAGCGTCCTCCGGCCGTCGGTCACCACGGCCAGGTCGGTGCCGTTGACCGACACAGCCAGCGAGTCCACCGGGAACCGGTCCCGGCGACCCAGTGGCCCGCTGACCACCTGCAGGCTGGGCGAGCCGTCGGGCGTCGTCACCTGGTGGACCAGGCCGTTGCGTACTGCGTACAGCTGGTCGCTGACGAACGGCACCGGATCGATCTCCCGGGAGAGGGCGTCCACGGCGACCACCAGACTGTTCGGGTCGGCCCCGGGCACCCGGTATCTCTGCTGGTTGACCGTGATCAGTACACCCTTGACCGCGGGGATCTGGCGCAGCGTGTAGACGATCTGCGCCGCCATCAGGGAGCGCTGCGGGTCGGCCAGAGCGAGGACGGACTCGTTCAACGACACCTCGGCGATTCCGTTGCTGATGGTCACCGAGTCGACGCTGAGCGAGGTGCCCATCGGGATGGCGGACCCGACCGCCGGGTCCACCCAGGCCGACGGTCCGTCCAGCAGAGCGGTCATCAGTGCCGAGGCGACGTTGGCGGGGTTGCGCAGCGCGGGCAGGTAGATCCGCTCGGGCACCAGCGAGGTGCCGTTGCCGATGAAGAAGGTCGAGTAGCCGGTGTAGAAGCGGTCGAAGGCGAACTGCGCCACCATCAGCCCGTTGGGCGGCCGGCTGATCCGCCACTCCCCGTTCTCCCGGACCAGGCCGAAGTCCCAGTCCAGCTTCCTGTCCGCGGCGGCGTAGGTGCGGTCCGGTCCCACGTTGCCGACCAGCTGCCCGACCAGTCGGACCCGGTTCTGATCGACGCTCGCCGACCCGCGGTAGATCCCGACGCCCGCCTCGGGCCGCCAGGTCCCCGCCGCCGCCACCGTCAGGAACTGCCGGGCCGTCGCGTAGTTCGGCTGGTAGTTCGACATCGCCCGGAGGTACCCCTCGACCACCTGCGGGGGTTCGTCGCCCGGCGCCGGCGGCGCCACCTCGACGTTGATGCAGTTCTGGCAGGTCTCGGACTGGCCCGACACCTTCTCGATCGGTCCGGCAGTGGGCACCTGGACGCAGCCGGTCACCCCGACGACGGTGAGCACCAGGACGGCCAGGACCGCGCGGACGCGGGAAGGGATCGTCATCGCGGCAGCACCGGCTCGTCGACCTCGCTCGGTGTACCGGCCGGCACAGCGGAGCCGTCGGCCGGCGCGCTCGGCCTCGGTGTGTCGGGACGGTCGGCCAGGCTGAGCGTCGGGTCGCCGTCGAGGTCCGGCTCGGCGGGCTCGGACGCGGTACTGGTGGTCACCAGGTCGCGCGGCACCAGGGGCAGCGGGGACGTACGCAGCACCATGCCCCGGCGTCGCGGCAGGGTGAGCCGGAACTGGGCGCCGAGCCCCGGACGGCCCCAGGCGGTCAGCCAGCCGCCGTGCAGGTTCGCGTCCTCCATGGCGATGGCCAGGCCGAGACCGCTACCGCCGACGGTGCGGTTCCGCGCCGGGTCGGCTCGCCAGAAGCGGTGGAACACCTGCTTGGCCTGGCTGGCCTCGAAGCCGACGCCGTGGTCCCGCACCGCCACGGCGACGGCGAGCTGGTCGCTGGCCACAAGAACCTCGATCGGCTTGCCCTCGCTGTGCTCGATCGCGTTGACCACGAGATTGCGCAGGATCCGCTCGATCCGCCGCCCGTCGACCTCGGCCTTGGCCTCGCCGGTGCTGTGCACGGTGATCGTCACCCCGTGGCTGCTCGCGAGCAGGGCGTTGGCGTCGAGCACCTCGGTGACGATGTCGTTCAGGTCGACCACGTCGGTGCTCAGCACGGCCACCCCGGCATCGAACCGGGAGATCTCCAGCAGGTCGGTGAGCAGCGCCTCGAAGCGGTCCAGCTCGGTCTGCATCAGCTCGGCTGACCGGGCGGAGACGGGATCGAAGTCCTCACGAGCCTCGTAGAGAACCTCGGCGGCCATCCGGACG
>DASQVF010000387.1:0-5167 GCA_035640915.1 Propionibacteriaceae bacterium | reverse complement strand
CACCCAGATGATCACCTGGGCGCACCAGGCGGCGCCGAACCCGCAGACGGCCGCGCCGGCAGTGCTGACCAGCGACAGGCCGGCGGCCGCGAAGCCCAGCACCGTGGCCGGACCGACGAAGGGTCCGGCCAGGACGTTGGCAAACAGCCCGGAGAGGCTGACCTGACCGGAGATGGCCGCGACCACCGGCAGCGTTGCCAGGTGGGCGGCCAGTGAGACGGCCACCGCATCGGCCGGCGCCCGCGTCAGCCAGCCGGCCAGCCGGGCCGACCAGCTCTGCGCCCAGGCGAGGATCCCTGCGCTGGCCAGCACGGACAGGGCGAACCCGATGGAACGGCCGAGGAAGGGGTCCAGGAGGAGCAGAGCGACCATGGCCACGGCCAGGTTGCGCAGCCCGGCCCGCCCGGCACCGGACCCCAGGGCGGCCAGGGCGACCAGGCCCATCGCGGCCGCCCGCAGCACGCTCGGCTCGGTCCGGCAGAGCGCGACAAAGGCCACCACGCCCAGCAGGCCGGTGAACCGGAGCCCCCAGCCACGAACCCCTGCCCACCGCGCGGCGGGAAGGACGAAGGCCAGCAGCAGCGTGAGGTTGGCGCCCGACACGGCCGTCAGATGGGCCAAGCCGGTCGCCGCGAACTCCGCCTTCAACTCCGCAGGCAGACCCGACGTGTCGCCCACCACCAGCGCGGGCACCAGCGCCCTCGGCTCGGACGCTCGCTCGGCGACCGAGGCCCGCAGCCCTGCCCGGATCCGCTCGACGAGCCGCTCCGGCGGCGCTGGGCCGCTGGTGGCGACCGGATCGCCGCGGACCCGCACCACAGCCGCGATGTCCCCGCCCCGCTCCGGGACCGCCAGCTCGGCCAGCACGACAATCTTGGCCCCGACCGGCTGCCGAGCCCATACCGAGGCGGTCGCGCCGCCGGCCACCAGCAGCGCCGGCGCCCGGACCCGCCAGCTGCGGCCGCCGCTCGACACCTGCCGGATGGTGACGCGGACCACGGTGTAGCCGGTCCGCCGACCCTGTTGTTCGGTCAGGACGGGATCCGTCCGGACCTCCAGCAGCACCGGCACCACGGCGCCGGCTCGGGCCAGGTCGGCCACCGGACCGCTGGCCAGTCGATGGGCATGCAGAGCGCCGATGCCGCCGAGCGCGGCGACCACCACGGCGGCGGCCGCCCACCAGACCGACCGGCGCAGCAGGGCCATCACGACGACGGCCGCCAACCCCAGCCCGAGAACCAGGACCGCCGTTCGGCTCGCCCAGGTGCCCAGGGCCGCCGCGGCCCAGGCCGCCAGCGCCAGCGGCACCATCCGGAGGTCCGGAGCGCGGTCCGGGGCGGCCCACGGCCGGCGGGCCGGAGCGAGCTGCGGCACTCCGGCGAGCACCCGCCCGGCGGGGATCGGCATCTGCCTCACACCCGCACGTGCGGAGCGATCTGCGCGTAGGTCTTCGGTCCGATGCCGTCGACCTGTTGCAGCTCGGTGATCGCGGTGAACCGGCCGTGCTCGGACCGCCAGGAGAGGATGGCGGCCGCCGTCACCGGCCCCACCCCAGGCAGCTGCTCCAGCTCGGCCGCCGTGGCTCGGTTGAGGTCCACCGTGGTCGCCGCGGTCGACCCGGCGGACGCCCCCGGTGGCGCAGACCCGTCCCGCACCTCGCTGGCCGGCTCGTCGGCAGTGCCGATCACGATCTGCTGGCCGTCCGACAACAGCTGGGCCAGGTTGAGCCAACCGGGCCGGGCTGCTCGGGTCAGCCCGCCGGCCGCGTCGAGTGCGTCCTGCACCCGGGCTCCCTCGATGATCCGGACCAGCCCCGGCCGGCGGACCGCTCCGACCACGTGCACGACGATCTCCGGCCGGGCGCTCGCCGCGCTCGCCGCCACCGGAGTCGACCCAGAGGTGTCACCCGGCGGCGCAGCCGTCGACGCCGTCACGGCAACTCCTGGTGACGCCACAGCGACGGGTCGCGCCCGGAACAGCGCCCAGCCGGCGCCGAGCAGCCCGACCAGCACCAGGACGGTGACGACCGCGAGGTGGACGCGGGCGAATTGTCGGGCCGGTCGCGGCGCCGGATCGCCATCCAGGGCGTCATCGGCTGGGTCCGGGTCGTCCCCGACATCCGGCGGCTGGCCGCGGGACCGACGCGGACCGGCCGGACCGAGGACGTACTGCAGCCGGTCCGCGACAAGGGCGCGAACCTCCGGTGGAGGCTCGTCCAGGCGTCTCATGCCCGGACACTAAGGACGGCCCGACCGCATCGACCGGGGCCGAGGAAATCTGTGGACAACGACCGAGTGAGGCCGGCCTGTGGATGACGGGAGTGAGGGTCGCGCCGCGGCGTGGCGGACTATAGGCGCGGCGCGACCACCACGCCGAGCATGCCCGGGCCGACGTGCACCCCGATTACGGCGCTGACCTCCCGGACGGCCACCGCCGAGCCCGGCACCCGACCCTGCAGCCGGTCGACCAGCCGGGCCGCCCCGTCGGCGTTGTTGAGGTGGTGCACGGCGACGTCGACGTGCGAGCTGCTCCCCGCCGCCGAGGCCAGAGCGGCCAGCGACAGCTCCTCCAGCCGGGCGAGAGCCCGCGACTTGGTCCGCGCCCGCTCACAGGGGCGGATCTGCCCATCGGTCACGGTGAGCAGCGGCTTCACCGACAGCGCGGAGCCCAGCACCGCTGCGGCCGAACCGATCCGGCCGCCGCGGCGCAGGAACTCCAGCGTGTCGACGTAGAAGTAGGTCGTGCTCGCCTTTGCCCGCTCCGCCGCTACCTCCGCCACCGCCGGCGCCGTCGCACCGGTGCCCGCCGCGGCGGCGGCCGACAGCACCGCGAACCCCTCCGCCATGGCCAAGGTGCGGGAGTCCACGACGGTCACCGGCACCGCCGCGTCCGCCGCCGCCCGCCCAGCCGCCCCACAGGTGCCGGAGATCTGCGCGCTGAGGTGCACCGAGACCACCTCCGTCGCGCCCCGGGCGGCCAGGTCGGCGTAGGTGGCGGCGAAGGACTCCGGGCTGGGCCGCGAGGTGCTGACGGTCCGGCCGGCTCGCAAGGCCGCGGCCACCTCGGCCGCCGGCACATCGCTCTCCGCCCGGCTCTCGCCGTCGATGACCACCTGGAGCGGGACGACCGTGACGCCGGCGCTGGCTGCCTCCTCCGGGTCCAGTGACGACGTAGAGTCGGTCACCAGCGCCACGTCGGCCATCTGCTCAGCGTAGGACCACCTCGCCAGGGTGTTCCGAGCGCGCGCGCCCGTGTGACCGTGTGCGCGCGGCGGCAGGTTCAAGGGGGTCGTCCCCTTCGGGTACACGTCGGAACCGCGAGGCGGGACCGCCTGGCAGGAAGTGACAGCGATGACGGATCAGGCCCGACGCGTCTGGCGCGCCGGGCGGACCAGCCTCATCCTGGTCGGGCTGTTCGCCGCCGCCGCCGGCATCGTCATCCCGGTCCTCGCCTACCTCATCTACCGCAGCGAGGGGTCGCCCTGGATTCCCGCCCTGCTGATCGTGCTGACCCTGCTGGCGCTCGGGTACGCCTGGCGGTTCGGACTGCATCCACGGCTGATCGCCACCGATGCCGGCGTGGAGGTCGTGAACCCGCTTAGCCGCACCAAGATCGGCTGGGACGACATCAGCGTCGTCGTGCCGGGCGAGAACGGGCTGATCATCGCCACCGAGAACGGCACGACCGAGGCCTGGTGCGTGCAGAAGTCCAGCCGAGCCACGAAGCAGGGCGAGGTCACCCGGGCCGACCGGGTCGCTCATGAGCTGCTGGACATCCTGGAGCTCGTCGACCCGCCGTTGGAGGAGGAGCAGACCGGATTGCGGATCCGGCGGGCCCGGTTCGACGAGAGCCGGCTTCTGGCCACGCTGGAACGAGGGGCCAGCGAGCTGGCCCTGGCTCACGTCTTCCCACCGGATCAGTACCCCTATCCGCTGGCGGATGTGCAGAAGCGCTGGCGCCGCCGGCTGCGCAACCCTCGGACGCGGGTCTATGTGCTCGAGCGGCAGGACGAGCCGGTGGGCTACGTCGCGTTCGGCGACGGTGTCATCCATCACCTCGGTGTGCTGGCCGACGAGCACCGCCGGGGCTACGGTTCCGCGCTGCTGGAGTTCGCCAGTCTGGAGGTGTTCGCGGAGGGCACCCCTGAGGCGTCGCTGTGGGTGCTGAGCGGCAACGAGGTCGCCCGCGCCTTCTATCGGGCACACGGCTGGATCGAGACCGAGGAACGGCAGACCGCAGAGTTCCCGCCCTTCCCGGAGGAGCGGAAGCTGGTCCGGCCCAACCCCTCAGCACCGCGGCGCAGCCGGTGACCACGACCACCGCCTGGGACAGCACCGACCGCTCCACCGTACGCGGCCAGGGCGTGCTGCTCACCGTGGCGGGGCTGGTCGCCCTGCCCGCTCTCGCCAGCACGGTGCTTCGGCTGGTGCCGCCCACCGACGACACCACGGCACTCGCGGCCTCGTTCATCCCGTACGGGCTGCTCGCGTACGCGGTCGTGCTGGTCTGCCTGCTGGTCGCGCTGGTCCGCGCCCGCCGTCGGGCCGCGCTGGCCGTGCTGACCGGGCTGACGGCCGTGCTGACCGCTGCGCACCTGGCCTGGCTCGGACCCCTGTTCGTGGCCAACGACCGGCCCGTCACCACCGAACCGTTCACCCTGATGACGCTCAACCTCCGCGCCGGGGAGGCGGATCCGGCGGTGGTGGCCGACCTGGCCGGCCGGGCCGATGTGGTGGTTCTGGTGGAGACGACCCAGGCCGCGATGACCGGGCTGGCGGCCGAGGGCTGGGACGACCGGTTCCCGTACGCCGTCGGGGACCCGCGCGACGAGAGCAGCAACACCGCGGTCTTCTCCCGCTTCCGGCTCAGCCGGGGCACCGTGCTCGGCCGGTCGAACTTCAGCCAGTGGAGCGTCGCGGTCGAGGTTCCGGACCTGGGGCTGGTCCGGCTGCTCGCCATCCACCCCTGCAACCCGTACTGCGGTGACGGCCGGTGGAACATCGAGCACGAGTACGTTCGCGCGGCTGTGGCCGCGAACGGCGAGGGACCGTTGATCGTGGCCGGCGACTTCAACGCCGTGCCCGACCAGGGGCCGATGCAGCGGTTGCACCGGCTCGGGCTGCGCAGCGTCACCGACCTGGTCGGGGCCGGTTGGTTACCGACCTAT
>DASQVF010000386.1:0-2283 GCA_035640915.1 Propionibacteriaceae bacterium | reverse complement strand
CGGCCCTGGTCGACGAGCTCGCCGGCCGCGGGCAGCCTCGGCTGCTGTGCGAGGGCGGCCCTCACCTGCACCGGGGCCTGCTGGCGGCCGGGCTGGTGGACGAGCTCTCGCTGACCCTGGCACCGGTGGTCGTGGGCGGCGAGGGGCCGCGGACCACGGCGGGCGGCGAGCTGCCCGAGACACTGGGCTTCGCGCTGCAGTTCGCGCTGCTCGGCGACGACGAGGCGTTGTTCACCAGCTACCGCCGCGTCGCCCTGCTGTCGGGGTAGGCCGGCGAGCGCGAGCCGGCCGGCTAGGAGAAGTCGGGGTTGTCGGCACGCGCCCGGCTGGGCTGCACCCGGCTGGGCTCGCCCGGCATCTTCGGATAGTCGGGCGGGTAGGGCATCTCGGCGCCGCCGTACTTGCCGGTGCCCATCTCGCGCTCGTCCCGCGCGTACATCTCCAGCGCACCGTCCAGGCTGCGCGGCTCCAGCGCGTAGAACTCCGCCCAGGCGTCTCCGACGGCGGCGAACCGGTCCGGCATGCTGCGCACGGTGAAGTCCTCCGGCTCGGCGTCGGCCAGCTCCTCCCAGGTCAGCGGAGCCGATACCACGGCGGTCGGGGTGGGACGGATCGAGTACGCCGAGGCGATGGTGCGGTCCCGGGCCATCTGGTTGAAGTCGACGAAGATGCGCTTGCCCCGCTCCTCCTTCCACCAGCTGATGGTGACGTGGTCGGGCATCCGCCGGCTCAGCTCCCGGCCGATCGCGATCACCGCGTGCCGGGCCTCGATGAACCCGTACGCCGGCTCCACCGGCACGAAGACGTGCACCCCGCGCCCGCCGCTGGTCTTGGGGAAGCCGACCAGGTCCACGTCCGCCAGCACCCCACGGAGCTCGGAGGCGGCGCGGGCCGCGTCGTGGAAGCCGGTCCCCGGCTGCGGGTCCAGGTCGATCCGCAGCTGGTCCACGAGCTCGGTGTCGGGTCGTCGGCTCGGCCAGGGGTGGTAGCGCAGGGTGCCCAGGTTGGCCATCCACACCACGGTGGCCAGCTCGGTCGCGCACACCTCGTCCGCGGTCCGGCCGGACGGAAACGTGATGGTCACCGTCTCCACCCAGTCGGGAACGCCCTTGCTCGGCGCCCGCTTCTGGTAGAAGGCGTCGCCGTGGGAGTCGCTGCGGGTGCTCAGCTTGACGTCGGGGCGGTAGCCGCCGGGCCAGCGCTCCATGGTCACCGGCCGGTCGCGGAGGGCGGGGAAGATGCCGTCCCCCACCGCCACGACGTACTGGACCATGTCGAGCTTGGTGATCCCGACCTCGGGGAAGTACAGCTTGTCCGGGCTGGTGATGCGAACCGTCCGCTCACCGACCTGGAGCTCGACCGCGGGCACGGGCATGGAACAACCCTAGTGACTAGCCTGTTGGTAGATGCGAAGGAGTGATCACCATGACTGATACCCAGAGCAACCCCGCCGCCAACGTCGGCAAGATCGTCAAGTCCGAGCAGGAGTGGCGGGCCCAGCTGAGCCGGGCCGAGTACAAGGTGCTGCGTGAGGCCGGCACCGAGCGGGCCTTCACCGGCGAGTACACCGACACCAAGACGGTCGGGGTCTACCAGTGTCGGGCCTGCGGCACCGAGCTGTTCCGCAGCACCGAGAAGTTCGACTCGCACTGCGGCTGGCCGTCGTTCTTCGCCCCGCTGGCCGGTGACCGGGTCCGGCTGATCGAGGACAACACCATGTTCATGCGCCGGGTCGAGGTCCGCTGCACCGCCTGCGACTCCCACCTCGGGCACGTGTTCTCGGGCGAGGGCTACGACACCCCCACCGACGACCGCTACTGCATCAACTCCATCTCGCTGCGCCTGGTCCCCGCCGACGAGGCTTGACCCGCCTGACCTCGCTGAGATGCAGGTTCTGGTCGATCCACGAGCCGGAAACTCGCCACAACCTGCATCTCACAGGGGTCGTCACCAGAGGGCGAGGATGTCGGCGAGGTCGCGGCGGCGTCCGGTGTAGAACGGCACCTCCTCGCGGGTGTGCCGGCGGGCCGCCGCGGCCCGCAGGGCGCGCATCAGGTCGACGATCCGGTGCAGCTCGGGGGCCTCGAAAGCCAGGATCCACTCGTAGTCGCCGAGCGCGAACGACGACACCGTGTTCGCGCGTACGTCGGGGTAGGGCCGGGCCAGCATGCCGTGCTCGGTGAGCATGGCCCGGCGCTCCTCCTCCGGCAGCAGGTACCACTCGTAGGAGCGGACGAACGGGTAGACGCACAGGTAGTCCGACGGCGCCTCGTCGGCCATGAA
>DASQVF010000385.1:0-2562 GCA_035640915.1 Propionibacteriaceae bacterium | reverse complement strand
GTCGGCGCCGATCCAGCGGGAGCCGGAGGTGCACGTCGAGGGCGCCGACGGTTCGGTGCGGTTCAGCTACACGACCGACCGGATCGAGGTGGATCTCGACGGCCAGCAGCGGACGGAGGTCACCGGGCGGACCGATCTGGTGGAGAACCTGCTCGCCCACCGTCGCGACGGAACACCCCTGTTGGTGCCGCTGGCCAGCACGGGCGCGTTCATGCGGGTTCTGTCCGCGATCGCCGACGCCGACGAACCGATCCGGATCGACCCTCGGGCCATCCAGTGGGAGGGTGACGGCTCGGAGCGGCGCGCGTTCGTGCCGGACATCGAGACCTGGCTGGCGAGAGCGGTCAGCACCGGCCAAACGTTCACCGAGCTGGGCGCGCCGTGGGCGCATCGGGAGCGTGACCGAATCCTGGTCCGAGCCGAGGTGGACGGGGTCGAGGTCGCTCGCTATCGCGACGGTCGCGGCACCATCCCGACGTCGAGTCCCCGCCCGGTGCTGCACCCGGTACGCACGCTGGCCGGAGTGGTGCTGACCGCGCGTCACCCGGCCGACCACGACTGGCATCTCGGCGTCGGCGTGGCGATCCCCGACGTCAACGGCTCCAGCTTCTGGGGCGGCGGGACCTACGTCCACGGCGAGGGATACGTACTGCTCGACAACCACGGGCAGATCGTCGGGACAGCACCCGAGGAACTGGGTGACGGGTTCCGTCAGCAGCTCGACTGGATCGGCCACGACGGCTCCGTCCAGCTCCGCGAGGAGCGGTCGGTGCGGTGGGCGCCTCTCGATGAGCGGACCTGGCAGCTCACCTTCGAGTTCGCGCTGCGGCCCGAGGCCGACGCCACGCTCCACTCACCCGGGAGCAAGGGCCGGGTCGGTGGTGGCTACGGCGGCTTCACCTGGCGGTTCCCGGAGTGTGCTGACATCGACCTCTGTGCCGCCGAGACGCACGGCGAGGACGAGGTCCACGGCCACGTCGCCCCCTGGCTGTCCTGGTCAGCCGACTTCGCGGCGGGACCCGGACTGAGCGGACCAGCCACGGTCGTGATCGCCGCCGCGGAAGCGGCCGCGGCCGGTGAGCCCTGGTTCGTCCGGGTCCGCGACTACCCGGGGATCGGCTCGGCCCTCGCCTGGGACCGTCCGGTGGTGCTGCGCGCGGGAGATGTCCTGTCCCGCCGCTTCGACATCGCGATCGCCGACGGCCGCCTCACCACGGCGCAGTCGGCGGCGTTGGCCGGCGAGCTGCTGGTCTCCCAGGACTGACGCCCTTCGACAGGCTCAGGGCGCATGTGGAGCCAGGGCGCTGCTGCCGCTATGCGGGCTGAGCCTGTCGAAGCCCCACGTTGCTGCCCCTTCGACAGGCTCAGGGCGCATCCCGCCGGATGGCGTCCAGCTGACCGACGACCGTCTCGACCAGCTCACGGTCGGAGCTGAGGCCATCGGCCAGGGTGTCGAGAACGCCCGAGACCGCGGTCGAACTGTCATCGGCCGCGGCCTGCGCCCGGGCCGCGTCCGCCCCGGGGTCCTTGATCGGAGCGCCGTGCCCCTGCAGATGTAGCACCCAGGCCGCGAGGACCGTGGCGCAGCCGACCGGCATCCGGCCCTCGGCCCGTTCGGCGCGAAGGGCCGGAATGATCCGCACCGGCAGCTTGATCGACCCGTCCGGAGCGATCTGGCTCAGCTGGTGCCGGACCCGCTGGTTGCCGAAGCGGTCCAGCAGCGCCGCGCGGTAGTCCGCGACCGCGTCGGCCGGCAGGATCAGGTGCCGGCTGGCCTCGTCCCAGAAGATCTCGACCCAGTCGCGGCACTGCCGGTCAGCGATCGCCTCGTCGATGGTGCGATGGCCACGGATGCTTCCCGCGTACGCCAGCAGGGAGTGGGAGCCGTTCAGCAGCCAGAGCTTGCGCTGCTCGTACGGGACCACGTCGTCCACCACGCGGGCGCCGGCCTGCTCCCAGCGCGGTCGACCGGCCGGGAACCGGCCGGCCACGACCCACTCGGAGTACGGCTCGGTGGGCACCGGCGCCACGTCGGTGTATCCCTGCGTCGCGGCGACCAACTGACGGTCCTCGTCGGTGGTCGCCGGCGTAATCCGGTCCACCATCGAGGTGGCGAAGTCGACATGGCCGGCGATCCAGCCGGGCAGCGCCGGGTCGACCGCGGCCGCCAGCTCGGTGACCACCGTCGCGGTCACCTCGCCGTTCTCGGGGAGGTTGTCGCAGGACAGGATGGTGATCGGACCGGCGTTCGCAGCGCGACGGGCCAGCAGGCCGGCGACGAGCTTGCCCGGCAGGGTTAGCACCGGCGAGTCCGGGTCCGCGCGCAGGGCCGCGATGTCGCCGGCCACGGTTTCCCGGTCGGCGTCGAGGTGACCGTCCGGGCGGCGTACGTAGCCGGCCTCGGTGACCGTGATCGTCACGACGGCGACCTCCGGTCGGCGCAGGTAGTCGAGGTAGGCCGCGTGGTCGGTGGACGGGTGCACCGCGACCAGGGACTCGAGCACCGCGAAGGTGTCGCCGTCGGCGCTCCGGGTGATCAGGGTGTAGAGGCCGTCCTGCGGG
>DASQVF010000384.1:0-2337 GCA_035640915.1 Propionibacteriaceae bacterium | reverse complement strand
CTGGGGGATCGCCGGGCGGTGCAGCCGGGAGTAGAGGCCGGCAACGACCTCGCAGGCCTCCCGGACCGGCAGCGAGTGCAGATCGTGTCCGGGGTCAGCCCGTTCGAGCAGCAGCGCCGACCGCCGGGGGTCGGCCCGCAGCAGCCGGACGGTGCCATTGCCGGACCAGGCCCGCAGTGCGAGGTGCTCGTGCTCGGCCTCCGGATGCGGCCAGCCGACCTTGAGCGCGGCCGGCTCACCGGTGCTCGTCCGGACCGGGACGACGGAGGACGCCGCTCCCGCCATCGCCGTCCCGTCGACCCGCAGCCCCCACTCCCGGCAGAGCTCGGCCACCAGGCGCGGCGCCTCCGTCCGCCATCGGGCCAGGGCCTCCCGCTCAGTCACGTCCGCCACCGTAGTGATGGACTTCGAGCATGCCCGCCGACGTCACCACCCGGGTGGACGGCCGCACCCTGACGCTGTCCAACCTGGACAAGGTGCTCTACCCGGAGACCGGCTACACCAAGGCGGAGGTGATCGCGTACTACTCCGCGATCGCCCCGGTGCTGCTGCCGCACATCACCGACCGGGCGCTCACCCGGGTGCGCTTCCCGGACGGGGTCGGTGACCAGGCGTTCTCCTTCTACGAGAAGAACGCCCCGATGGGGACGCCGGACTGGGTCCGGCGGGTCACGGTGGACACCGGCGAGGAGCGGATCGACTACGTGGTCGCCGAGGACCCGGCGACTGTGGTCTGGCTGGCCAACCTGGCCGCGCTGGAGCTGCACGTGCCGCAGTGGACGGTGAGCAGCGCGACACCGCAGGACGGAGTGGTGCACCTGCCGCACACCGAGCCGCGGCCCGGGGAACCGCTGGTCAACCGGGTGGTCGTCGACCTCGACCCGGGCGCCGGGATGACCATCGTCGAGTCGGCCAAGGCGGCCCTCATCGTGGCCGAGCGGATGTTCAGTGACGGCCTGGTGCCGGTGCCGCAGACCTCGGGCAGCAAGGGGATCCAGCTGTACGCGGGTTTGCCGCCATGCCGGAGCCGGGACGCCTGGGCCTACGTCAAGCGGCTGAACTCGACGCTGGCCAAGGCGTACCCGGACTTCTTCATCGCCACCATGTCGGTGGCCCAGCGGGCCGGGCGGATCTATGTCGACTACAACCAGAACCTCGCCGCCCGGAACACCATTGCGCCCTATTCCCTGCGCGGTCGGGCGGTTCCCGCCGTGGCCACGCCGGTGACCTGGGACGAGCTGGGCGGCGTACGCGGTCCGGACGACCTGCGGTTCTCCCCCGAGCAGGTGCTGGAGCGGGTGGCCGAGCACGGGGACCTGGCCGCCGATCTGCTGCTCGCCGATCCACCCGCGCTACCGGGGTAGCGGCCGGGCAGATAGCTGTCCGCAGACTCTGTGGATGACTACGCCTGGCCGAGGCGCCCGGGCAGCACTAGGCTCCGCCCGTGGAGCCCAGTTCCGCTCCGGCGGAGTTCGACGTCCGTACCCTCGTGCTGCTCGTCCGACCGGTCGACGCGCCGGATCTCAGCGAGGAGGAACTGGACCGGCTGCAGGTCGAGCACCTGAGCTATGGCGCCAGCTTGGCCGAGCGAGGGCTCACCGTGGCCAACGGCCCGTTCACCGACCAGACCGACCCAGCGCTGCGTGGGCTCTCGGTCTACACCGTCGGTGCTGAGGAGGCTCTGACCCTCGCTCGGGAGGACCCCTCGGTACGCGCCGGCCGGCTCCGTCCGCTGGTCGTGCGTTGGTGGACCGGGGCCGGCCGGATCGACTTCCCGCATTACGGGCGGCCCGTGGGCGAACGACGTTCCCTCGCCGACCTGGGCTGAGTCCGTCAGCTGGCGCCACGTCGAGCGGTGAGCCGGAGAACCAGCCCTGGTCCGGTGCATGCGCCGGTAGCATGCCCCAATGACGACTGTGCCGACGCGGGCCTCGGCCGGCCCTCGGGCGGCGCGGATGCCGAAGGACCAGCGCCGGGCCCAGCTGCTCGATGCGGCCAACACCGTCTTCACCAGCCGCGGCTACCACGCGGCGGCGATGGACGACATCGCCGACGTGGCCGGCGTGTCGAAGCCGGTGCTGTACCAGCACTTCGGATCCAAGCTGGACCTCTACCTGGCGCTGCTGGACCGCAGCTGCGAGCGGCTGGTCGACATCGTCGCTGACGCGCTCGCCTCTACCGGGGACAACGCCGAGCGGGTCACGGCGGCGGTGGGAGCGTTCTATGACTTCGTGTCCTCGGCCAGCGGTGAGTTCCGGTTCGTCTTCGAGTCCGACCTGACCGGCGACAACAAAGTGCAGGCACGGCTGTGGCGGGTGAACAACGACATCGCCGACG
>DASQVF010000383.1:0-2014 GCA_035640915.1 Propionibacteriaceae bacterium | reverse complement strand
GGAGCGCGCGGTGTCGGCCGCACGGCGCAGCAGCAGGTCGGGTACGAAGAACCCGAGAACGGCGCCGACCAGCGACAACAGGGCCGGCCAGGTGCCCAGCGAGGATCCGGTGAGGGTCCAGGCGAAGGCGGCCAGCCCGGGCAGCGCCGCGCCGATGATCATCATCACGGCCTTGTCGGCGTAGAACTCCGCGATCGGCTTGTCCTGCAGTCGCAGTGCCCGCCGTTGCCGGTCGGACAGCTGGATCGGCGCGAGCCGATAGAGCAGCGAACCCAGCCGCTCGGACGGCTTGGTGACCGGGCCGACCTCGTGCCGATTGGTGGGCGCAGTCAGGCCATCGCCGCCGACCCGCTCGAGGGCGGCATCGAGGCGCGGCACGGCGGGAACGACCGCGACGACCAGGCACACCAGGCCCACGGCGAGCAGCATGCCGGCCAGCAGCACCAGCGACGTGGTCATCGGCCGGCTCGGATGAGGATCCGGGCCCGGGGTGCCTGCTGGGCCTTGCGCCGCATCAGGATCAGCGACGCCAGGTAGAGCACCAGCAACACCGCCAGGATCACCTGACCGAGGGGCGTCCGGTACGGCGAGAAGAAGTCGGGCGCCAGCAGGTAGACGCCGCTCAGGGTGACCAGCGAGATGACCGTCACCTGCCGGACCACCACGTACGGCTTGGACCGTTCGACCTCGATCACCCGCCGGGACTTCAGCTGCGCCTGCAGCGAGTCGGCCAGGGCCTGCAGGGTCAGGGACGCTCCGTTGGCGCCGCGGCGCGCGGCCAGCATCAGGGCCGCGACCACCCCGTCGGCATCGGCGGAGTCCAGCTCGTCGGCGAAGCGGCGTAGCGCGTCGTCGGTGTCCCAGCGATTGTTGAGTCGAAGGACCAGGGTGCCCACTTCGTCGGCGATCAGGGGCGGGGCGGTCCGTCGGGACACCCGGATCGCGTCCGTGACCGACTTGCCGGTGGCCAGCGTGGCGGCGAGCGAGCGGACCCATCGGTCCAACGCCTCCATCAGTTCGACGTCGCGTGGCCTGGGCACGACCAGCAGGTAGGGCAGGCCGAGGGCCAGCAGCGGGACGACGACCAGCGCGATCACCCAGCCGGTCAGCGCGGCGACAAGAAACCCGACCGCCAGGCTGAGGAGGAGGACGAGGTCCCGGCGGCGACCGCGTACGCCGGGTGGACGACGGCTGAGTCGCGCCCAGAGGTCGGCGGCGGAGCGGGTCGGTCGGGCCGGCCGGGACTCGGTACGGCGAACGCCGAGAACCAGGGCCAGCAGTCCGCCGGTGACCAGCAGCCCAGCGGCGACCGCCGCGGCTGCGCCGGTCATGGCCGATCTCCGCGATGCTTGGCGCGCGGCAGGGGCCGACGGAACGAGAGCAGCTCGGCCTCGAAGTCCGCGTCCGGGAAGAAGCCGGCGGGCTGACCGGCGGTCCCGGCCGCCGAGTAGGTGAGATGGGTGACCGGCCGGCCGTTCTCGATGGCCCGGGTGAGCTGGCGGATCTCCGAGACGTAGCGCCGGCGTACCCCGCCCTTCCAGGTCTCGTCAACGAGCCGGACGTAGATCAGCAGATGGATGTTGTGGGCGATCTGGCGGTAGGCCTCCTCGACGGTGAGTACGCCGCCCTGGGCGACCCGGCTGGCGAGGCGGTCGATCGTCGACTCGGCAGAGTGGGAGTGGGTCGTGGACAGCGATCCGGTGCCGGCCTGCATCGCCTCGAACATGGCGGCCGCCTCGCCGCCGCGGACCTCGCCGACGATGAGGCGGGAGAGGTTCTGCCGGAGGGCCTCGGGCATCAGGTCGGCGATGGTGACCTCGCCGACCCGGGTGCTTCCGGTGGTCTCGCCGTGACCGATCCGGGCCTGGAGGGCGAGGATGTTCTCGCGGCCCGGCTGGAGGTGGGTCATCAGCTCGTAGTCGGTCTCGAGCGTGCCGAACCGCTCGTTGGTAGGGATGGAGCTGATCAGCGCCCGGAGCAGGGTGGTCTTGCCCGCGCCCTGGTCGCCGGAGAT
>DASQVF010000382.1:0-3385 GCA_035640915.1 Propionibacteriaceae bacterium | reverse complement strand
GAGTGTCGGGGCGACCAACTTCTCCGGCGGATTCTCGGCGACCCAGCACCTGCTCCGGCTGGGCCACGTCCGCATCGGGTACCTCGGCGCCTCACCGGAGATCGGCTTCAACCAGGCCCGGATGCACGGTTACCGCGCGGCCCTGGAGGCGGCCGGGGTGACGGTGCCGGAGGAGTACGTCCTGAGCGGAGAGTACGACTATGACGCCGGGGTGGCCGGCGGTGGAGCGCTGCTCGACCTTCCGGTTCCACCCACCGCCATCTTCGCCGTCACCGATGAGAGCGCTGCCGGCGTGATCGAGGCGGCCCGCGGCCGGCAGCTCCGGGTCCCGGAGGACCTGAGCATCGTCGGCTTCGACGACACTCCGCTCGCGCGTCTGCTCTCGCCCCCGCTGACCACCGTGCGGCAACCGCTGCGCGAGATGGGCCAGGTGGCGCTGCGAACTGCGCTCCGGCTCGCCGCCGGCGAGCGGCTGGAGTCCCATCACGTGGAGCTGGCCACCGAGCTGGTGGTGCGCAGCTCCACCGCGCCGCCGTCGGACCAGGGCCGTCCCGCCTGAGAAGGTGACCCGCGTTTCACCTCATTCCGGCGACACGCCGAGCGAGAGGAAACGCGGGTCAGGAATTCAGGGCAGATTGTTCAGTTACCCCGCGCCGCGATCCCGTCCAGCCGCAGGGTGAGCGACTCGTCCCGGTGGCTGCCGGTGGAGCCGACGTGCTTCTCCGGCACGGTGGGGCCGTTCTTGAGCACCCCGTACAGCGCCATCGCATGACCGCGGCCGATGCCGTACTCCTCCTTCAGCCAGTCCAGCACCACGCCCGCCTTGGTGTCCGGCCCGTAGCCGCGGCCGGCCGCCTCGTCGAGGAGCTGCTGGGGCGTCTTGCCGGTCTTGGTCTCGATGGCATCGAGGTAAGCCTGGTACGACACTGCTTGACCTCCCTTGGTCCAGGAATGTTCCTGGTTCAGACTGCCAAACTGCGCCGACGTCGCCGCCGCCGGGACGCCGTCAGGTCACGGCTGCCGGCCGGGGGATCACGGTGAGCACCCTGGCCACGTGTTCGCGGAAGTCACTCATGTAGCCGCGGAGGAACTCCGCGGTGCTGGCGTCGGTGACCTCACCGTCTTCCCGATAGACCTCCGGGGAGAACTGGATGTACGCCTCAGGGGCGGTCATCTGCCGGGCGTTGCAGAAGCTCAGGACGCCGCGCAGGCTCTGCTGGGCGAGGGCCGTGCCGATCTGGCCGATCGACGCCCCGATCACCGCCGCCGGGATGTGGTCGAAGGAGTTCTGGCCCCAGGGCCGGGACGCCCAGTCGATGGCGTTCTTGAGAGCGCCGGGGATGGAGCGGTTGTACTCCGGCGTGACGAACAGCACCGCGTCGGCCCGGGCGATGGCCTCCTTCAGCGCGAGGGCCTCGGGCGGATAGCTGGCGTCGTAGTCGGGGCTGTAGAGCGGCAGGTTGTCGATACGGATCTCGGTGAACGCCAGGTCCTCGGGGGCCAGGCGGATCAAAGCCTTGGAGAGGGTCCGGTTGACCGAGTTCTGCGACAGGCTGCCGACGAAGTAGCCGACCTGGTAGGTAGTCATGAACTCTTCCTACCCACCGCTCAGACGACGGGTCGCTCGGGGTGGCAGACGATGGAGGCGATCCGCGGCAGCTGCCGAGGATCGATCTGGTGCCCACCCGGGTGCGGCAGCTCGACCACCTCGGCGCCGCGCTCGCGGAACTGACCGGCCAGCTCGGCGGTCATCGCTCGCGGGATCATCGGGTCTCGCGCGCCGTTGGCGATCACGACGACCGTGCCGCTCAGGTCGGCCGTGGGCGGATCGGCGAACGGGACCATCGCGGAGAGAAGCACCGCGGCCGCAAGTATCCCGGGCCGTTGCAGCAGCAGGGCGGACGCGATGTTGGCGCCGTTGGAGAACCCGACCGCGACCAGGGACCGCTCGGCGATCCCGTACGCGGCGCTGGCCGTCTGCACGAACTCGGCCAGGTCGTCCGCCTGCCGGCGCAGGTCGTCCTCGTCGAAGACGCCCTCCCGCAGTCGCCGGAAGAACCGCGGCATCCCGTTCTCCAGCACGGTGCCGCGGACCGAGAGCACTGCGGCGCCCGGCGAGAGATGGTCGCGGAGCGGCAGCAGGTCGTGCTCGTCGCCACCGGTGCCGTGCAGCAACAGCAGCGGAGCGCCGGCGGCCGAGGGCTCCGCGGGCAGGAAGACGTGCGGCCGGTCCAGTCCACTCATGGGATGTCATGCTCCAGCTGCAGGGGCGGCAGGCTGGCCGCGATCTGGTCTCGGCTGGGCTCGAGCCAGGGCGGCAGCTTGAGGTTGCGACCGAGTTCGAGCAGCGGCTCGTCGACCGCGAACCCGGGCGCGTCGGTGGCGATCTCGAACAGCACCCCGCCGGGCTCCCGGAAGTAGATCGACTTGAAGTACTGCCGGTCGAGGATCTGGGTCACCTGGACACCGCGGGAGATCAGCTCCTGCTGCCAGGCGGTCATGGTCTCCAGGTCCGGCGCCCGGAAGGCGACGTGGTGCACGGTGCCACCGGCCTGCAGACCCCGCTCGCGTACGCCGGCCAGCACGTCGACCAGTGCCCCCGAAGTGCCGCCCGACATGCCGAACCGGACCCGGTCACCGTCCTCGACCGTCAGGTTCATCCCGAGCAGGTCGGTCAGCATCCCGGCCGACGGGTCGAGCTGCCGCTCGGACAGCGCGATGGCGTGCAGCCCGCGTACGGCGTGCTCGGCCGGGATGTCGGCGACGCCGTCCCAGCCGGACCGGGAGTCGCCGACCGAGGCGACCAGATCGAGCACCATCCCGTCCGGGTCGCGCAGGGTGAGCACTTCCTCCTCGTCGCGGGTCCGCGGCGCGTCGACGTCAACCCCGAGGGCGGTGAACCGCTCGTGCCACCAGCCCAGGGACGACTCGGGCACGCTGAAGGCGGTCGCCGTCGTCATGCCCGCGCCCTGGCGGCCCTGCGGCACGCCGGGCCACGGGAAGAACGTGAGCAGGCTGGACGGGCTGCCCTGCTCGTCGCCGTAGTAGAGGTGGTAGGTGTCCGGGGCGTCGAAGTTGACCGTCTGCTTGACCAGCCGCAGCCCCAGCGCGCGGGTGTAGAAGTCCACGTTCCGCTGGGGATCGGTGGCGATGGCGGTGACGTGGTGGAGCCCGTGCGGGCTGACGGTCGTCATGGCCCTGAGGCTATCTCCGCCGGTCCATCTCCGACTGATCCGCCTGTCGCGGCTGCTCCACCCCTACAGTTGACCGGTGACCACCGGCGGCCGCGGCGCTGTTGCCGGACCGTTCCTCGCCACAGCGGGCGCTGTCGTCTCGGTCCTCACCATCTACTCCGGCACCCGGCCCGGCCCGCTGTTGACCACAC
>DASQVF010000381.1:0-8329 GCA_035640915.1 Propionibacteriaceae bacterium | reverse complement strand
GGACGCTGGACCCTCGGCCCGGACCGCCACCACCTGGTCGGCGATCCAGCCGACCTCCTCGGCCCAGGTCTCGAAGGTGGCCGCCCGGACCTCACCGGCCGGCGCCTCGGACGGCGGCTCCAGCCGGCCCACCCCGGGACCCGCCGCCTCGCGGCGCAGTGGGGCGCTGAGCCCGTTGGCCAAGTCCAGAATGGTGTGACCGCTGCGCCGGTTGACCGTCAGGGCGAAGTCGGTCGCCGGCCGCCCGTCCCGCCGCCGGAAGCTCTCCGCGAAGGTCAAGATGTTGCTGGCCGCCGCGCCGCGCCAGCCGTAGATCGCCTGCAGCGGGTCGCCCACCGCGGTCACCGGGTGACCCAGGCCCTCACTCGGCGTTGCTCCCGAGAAAAGACCGCGGAGCATGATCGCCTGGGCGGCCGAGGTGTCCTGGTACTCGTCCAGCAGCACCACCGCGAAGCTCGACCGGAGCGTCGCTGAGACCGCGGGGGCCTGCACCGCGAGCCGGGCGGCGATGGCCATCTGGTCGGCGAACTCCACCAGGCCCAGCCGCAGCTTGAGCGCCTGGTACTCCTGCACCAGACTGGCCAGCTCCAGCCGCTCCTGCGCGGCCACCATGGCGCGGGCCACGTCGGCGTAGGTCCGGCCGCGGTTGTTCAACGGCGCCGACTCCAGTGCCACCAGCAGGTCGCGGGCGTGCTTGTCCAGCTCGGTCGGATCCACCAGGTGCTGCTGCAGGTCTGCGTCCAGCCGCAGCACCCGCTCGGTCACCGTGGCCGGCCGGAGCCGGGAGAGAAACTCGAACGGGCCCGCGGCCGCCTTGACCACCCGCGCGGCCAGGCGGTACCGGCTGGCTCCGGTCAGCATGGTGGGGTCGGCCTCGAAGCCCAGCCGGAGTCCGTGCTCGGCAACCAGCCGGGCGGCGAAGGCGTCGTAGGTCATGATCAGCTGCTCGCCGGACTCGTCCGCCCCGGAGTCGGCGACCACCCCGGCCCGCAGCAGGGCGGCACGGACGCGGCCCGACAGCTCGGCCGCGGCTTTGCGGGTGAAGGTCAGACCCAGCACCTGCTCCGGCCGGACTGCACCGGTGCCGACCAGCCAGACCACCCGGGCCGCCATCACGGTGGTCTTGCCGGACCCGGCCCCGGCGATGATCACTCCCGGCTCGAGCGGTGCCGTGATGGCGGCCAGCTGGGCGGTCGAGAACGGTACGCCGAGGGCGTCGATCAGGTCGTCGGTGGAGTGCAGCCGGCGGGAGCGTGACCCCGGCACCAGTGTCGAGATGGTCACGCGCGCTCCAGGGGGATACTCGCGCGCTCCCGTGTGTGGTTGCGCGCGCGGTGGGGGTCCAAGGGGGTCGCCCCCCTTGCCCGGAACTTCGTGACACTCACGACACGACCTGCCGGCCGGTCGGCTGGGCCGGACAGCTGCCGCGGAACGGACAGTAGCGACAGGCCGGACCCACCCGGGCCTCGTGCCGCTCCGTCCGGACCAGGGTGGCCGCGTCGGCCAGCCGCGAGTGCACCCAGGTCGCCGGCGGCGGAGCCACCGGGTCGGCCTCAGGAGGGCCGAGCGGGAAGGGCATGTCGTCGATCGAGGCCTGGGTGAACACCTTGGGGTAGCTGCCCGGACCGTCGGACAGCCGCAGGTAGACCAGCTCCGCCCCTCCTGGCCGGGCATCCGGACCGGCGATCTCGGCGAGCGCCCCGGCCGCAACCGCGAGCTGGTAGACCCCGAGCTGGTCGTGCAGCGCGACGTCCGCCGCCGCGGGTGGGGTCCGTCCGGTCTTGAAGTCGACGATCCGGACCCGGCCGTCGGGATCGCGCTCGACCCGATCGGCGCTGCCGGTCAGCTGGATGCGTTCGCCGCTCACCTCGACCAGGCAGGAGAACGGGACCTCAGTGCCCAGCAGCACCGAGCCGGTCCGGGCCTGCTGCCAGGTGACGAAGCGCTCCAGGGCCGACTCGGCCTCCACCCGCTCCACCGCCGACAGCCAGTTGGCGTCGAACTCAAGCTGCCGCCAGACGGTGTCGAGATGCTCGGTCAGCTCCGTCAGGTCGGCGCCGGTCCGGGCCCCGTGGTCGGTCAGCACGTGGATCACGGAGCCGAAGCTGGCCGCCGCACTCCGCGCCGCCTCGGCCCGGGCCTGGCGGGACAGGAACCACTGCCTCGGACAGGCCAGGATCCCGGCGAGCTGGCTGCCGGAGAGGCGTACCGGCTCCTCCTCCGGCACCACCGGGCGGGCCGCGGTGCTGAGTGGGCGCAACCCCCACCACCGGTCCGGGTCGGCACCCGGCGCCAGCCGGTGCCCGTCGGGCGCGGTCGCCTCGGCCAGCCGGGCCAGCCGATTGGCGGCCTGCTCCCGGAGTCCGGGTGCGGCCTCGGGGTCCACGCTGACCTGCCGGAGCTCGCCGACCAGCGCGGCCAGAGACAGCGGTCGGCGCGGCCGTCCGGGACGGGTCTGCACCGGTACACCGAGCTCGGCCAGGAATCGGGAGGGCTGGTCGCCCTCGCCCTCGGTGCCGGCCACCGCCGTCACCACCAGCCGCGACCGGGCCCGGGTGCAGGCCACGTAGAACAGCCGGCGCTCCTCGGCGATCCGACTGGCCGGTGGAGCGAACTCGGTCACGGCGCGACGGCCCAGCCGGTCCGCCTCCAGCAGCGACCCCCGGCGACGTACGTCGGGCCAGGTGCCCTCCTGGACACCGGCCACCACCACGAGTCCCCACTCCAGACCCTTGGCGCGGTGCGCGGTCAGCACCCGCACCGCGGACCCCCGCAGGTCGGACTCGCGCATCGGGTCGGCGGGGATCTGCTGGCTCTCGATCTCGGCCAGGAAGCCGGTCAGGCCGCGCGGCCCCGCCATCTCCTCGCTGCGGGCCGCGATGTCGAACAGCGCGCAGATCGCATCCAGGTCGCGGTTGGCCCGACGACCGCCCTCGCCGGAACGGATCGCCTCTTGCCGTAGCCGGTCCGGCCAGTCGGTACCCGACCAGAGCAGCCAGAGTGACTCCTCGGCCGTGTCGCCGGCCTGGATCCCGCGGGCGCACCGCCAGAGCAGGTCCGCGAGCCGTCGGGCCGCGGCCACCTCGGGTCGGTCGCCGCACTCGGCCAACCGCTCAGGATGGCGCAGCGCCAGGCTGGTCAGCTCGACCGACGGCCGGGGCAGGGCGGTCCCGGCCAGCTCCGCCCGCTCGGCGTCGCGCAGGGCCCGGCCGAGCCGGCGGACGGCCATGCTGTCCATCCCGCCGAGGGGCGAGCTGAGCAGCACCTGCGCCTCGTCCGGGGTGACCGCGCAGCCGCGTGCCGCGACCTGGAGGGCCAGCAGCAGGGGCCGGACGGCGGGGTTGGCCGCGAGTGGGATCTCGTCCCCCGCCACCTCGACGGGTACGCCGGCCGCGGTCAACGCCCGGGTGAGGCCGGGGATCGTGGATCGGCCGGCCCGAACCAGTACCGCCATCTCGTCCCACGGCAGACCGTCACGCAGGTGAGCGCTGCGCAGGATCTCCGCGATGTGCTCGGCCTCCGCTCCCGGGCTGATGCAGGTGAATACCTCGACCGACCCGCGGGGCAGGCCAGGGGCAGGCTGCGGTTCGCGGAAACCGGCGAAGACGTCGGCGGGCAGCGCCCGGGGCACGCCCAGACGTCGGGCGAGGTTCCGGCTGGCGGCCAGCAGCACCGGCCCGAAGCGCCGAGTGGTGGCCAGCGCCCGCACCGGCGCGGGCGCGCCGTCGGCGGTGCGGAAGCGGTCAGGGAAGTCGAGGATCCCCCGGGCCTCGGCTCCGCGGAAGGTGTAGATCGACTGGTCCGGGTCGCCCACCACCACGAGATCCCGCCCGTCGCCCGCGACCGACTGCAGCAGCCGGACCTGGGCCGGGTCGGTGTCCTGGTACTCGTCGACGAACACCCAGTCCAGCTCGGCCCGCAGCCGACGGACGATCTCGGGGTCGGCGAGCAGGATCCGGCATCGGTGCACCAGCTCGGCGTAGTCCAGCACCCCCTCGGCATCGAGCACGTCGAGGTACTCCTCGAAGAACTCCCCCGCCGCCACCCACTCCGGGCGGCCGGCGGCCTCGCCGGCCTCCACCACGTCGACCGGGTCCATGCCGAGCTGCCGGGCCCGGGCCAGTACCGACCGCACCTCAGCGGCGAACGCCCGGGTCGGGAACGCGCGGGCCAGCGAGTCCGGCCACGCGGCTCGGTGCGTCTCCAGGCTGCCTTGCAGCGTCTCCCGGACCCGGAACTCCTGCTCCGGCCCGGTGAGCAGCCGGATCGGCAGAGCGAGGCCGTCGGTCTGTGGGGCGACCCGGTCCGCGAACCGGCGAAGCAGCGCGTAGCCGAAGGCATGGAACGTCATGGCCATCGGGGTGACCGTGGTGCGACCCAGCCGGGTGGCGATCCGCGCCCGCAGGTCGGCGGCGGCGCGGCGGGAGAAGGTGAGCACCAGGATCCGGTCCGGTGCGATGCCCCGTCGCTCGATCCGCTCCACCACCGACTCGACCAGGGTGGTGGTCTTGCCGGTGCCCGGGCCCGCCAGGACCAGCAGCGGGCCACCCGGATGGGCGACGACGGCCTGCTGGGCGAGGTCGAGGGTCGGCGCAGCCGGCGGCGGCTCCGGGGCGCGGATCAGGCGGTACATCGAGGTCAGGTGGTCCTGCGGTCTCGTCGGTGTGCGGGTATGCCGCCATTGGAACAGACCGCACTGACGGATCGGCGACGTTCGGAAAGCCGTGTCGCGGCGAGCGCCGGGTAGGGAGGGCGAGCCGCAAGCTCAATCGAGGGGGGCGTCGCGCCAGGCCGCGTCGAGTGCGCAGAGAACGGCGGCGCCGAGCAGGGCGGTGCCGAAGACCAGGTTGCCGACCTCGGCGTACGGGTCGAGGTAGATCGTGGTGCTGCCGTCACGGACCAGGGCCGCGTACGCCAGGACGGTCATGGTCAGCACGTAGTTGGTGAGCACCAGCAGCACCCGAGTCGGCCGGGGGAAGCGCCGGCTGTGGCCGTTGCCCCATCCGGACTCGGTGAGCAGGTCCCAGGTCAGACCGAACAGCACCAGGGCCGCGCCGGAGAAGCCGAGCACGAACCCGAGCGGGTCGGAGACGAAGTCACGGCCGGAGAACAGGGCCGAGAGGATCAAGATCCCGGCGAAGGTCACGGCCCGTCGGCCGGTCAGCCGCTTGCGGACCAGGGTGCCGGCCAGGGCCGCCAGCACGACCGCCGTCCCCACCAGGTTGAGCACATCGGGGTCGATCGGCGCCGCGACGGTGTCGCCCAGCACCAGGGCGCGGGCCAGCACAATCAGCATCACGCCGATGCAGCCCAGGACCAGCGCCCGGCCGGGCCGGCCCCGACGGGCGTAGACAACCGCCAGCACGATCAGCACCACACCGAGAACGATCCGCACCGGGTCGACAAGGTCTCCCACCAGCTGGGTCGGGTCGGCCGCGAACCTCTCGGTCAACAGCTCGGGGTTGAGGGAGGCCACCGCCTGCACGACGGCGAGCAGCACTTGGACGGGCAGCTGCAGCAGGATCAGCGCCGCCGCGACGGTGAAGCCGACCGAGCCCAGCTCGTCCCCGAGTTCCGACACCACCGGCCGTGCTTCCCGTCGGGAGGCGATGCGCAGCACCACCGCACCGACTCCCGCGAAGCCGAGCACGATGACGGCAGCCGGCAGGTAGGCGATCACGCCCTGGCTGACCGGATCCCGGTTGAGCCACTCCAGAACCGCCTGCACCGCGCGGGCGAGCAGGACCACGGCCAGGATGACGAACGGCCAGCTCCGCGGAGCCAGCCGGTTCGCGGCCCGGCTCGCCGCCACGGTGGCCCGGACGGTGATCTCGGCGACCGCAGCACCGGCCACCAGGGCCGCCGGCAGGGCCAGGAAGCCGAGGGTCATGGCGGTCTGCTGGAGCAGCTGCCCGCTGAGCTCGAACCCGAACCGCTTGGCCTCCCGGGCCCCGCCCACGCCGACCGCCATGGCCCCGCCGACCAGGGCCCAGAACACGGCGAACTCCACCCAGGCGAACGACCGCCGCCAGCGGAGGACCACCAGCACCACCAGCGCCAGCATGATCACCGCTCCGGCCAGCGGCCAGACCAGCCCACCGCTGAGCTCCGCGCTGCGCAGGGTCCAGCTCCCGCTGATGATCAGCCCGAACAGCAGGCCGAGGATCTTCAGCCACCACGGCCCGTGCAGCGCCGCGGTCATCAGGCAGGCGGTGCCGAAGGACAGCAGCACGACCAGCGGCCAGACCGCGACCTCCGGGAGACCGACCGAGGCGGATCCTCCGATGATCAGGGCGCCCTGCTGCCGGACCCGCCCGGAGAGGATCACGATCAGGGCAGCCAGGGCGAACATGGCGTACGCCGCCGCGACCACGGCCGCCAGTCCGTACGGCCAGTCCAGGTTGCGCAGCCGTCCGGCGGCGACGGGGTCGACGAACGTCTGCCGGAGCACGCTGTCGAGAAACCGGGCGGACCGGGAGCGCGAATCGATCGCGTCGGAGCCGGGAACGACCGCGGCGGCGCTGTCAGTGCTCATCGTTCCAGATGGTGAAGGTCCAGTCGTCGTTGGTCAGCAGCACTCCCTGCGGCAGCGCCACTGCCGGGCGGTCCTGCACCGCCAAGGTCAGGTCGGGCAGCGGCCAGCGCATGCCGACCGAGCCGGACGCGTCGAAGACCTCGGCCTCCCGCTCGCCCCATCCGACCATCCGGTCGACCGAGGGGGTGAGCCGCAGGTATCCGGGCAGCCGCGCCCTCACCTGGCCGGCCTCGTCGAGCAGAACCGTGGCGCTCTCGGTGGCAATCACCAGTCGGTCCGCGAGCGGCGCGATCTGGCGGAAGGTGCCCAGGAACGGCCGCAGCCAGCGCCGGTCGCCCGAGCCGGGGTCCAGCCCGTGGGCGGTCTGGTCCTGCAGCACGACCAGGGTCGCGCCGACGAAGCCCGCGCCCTTCCCCTCCAGCTCCTTGGTCCACCGACGCTGCCCGGTCGCCTCGTCCAGGGCCGTGACCGTGCCGCCGCCGTCCATCGCGACGACGACCCCGCTCCCCACGGCCGGCGACAGGTTGACGTCGGCGCCCAGCCGGTGCTCCCACACGTCCGCGCCACTGGCCAGGACGAGCCGGTGCACCACGCCGGCCAGGTCGACCACAACCGCATCACCGTCGCCGACCCGCACCGGTGGCGCCGAGGCGATCTCGTCCAGCTCGCGCTGCCACAACCGGATCCCCAGGTCGGAGTACGCGACCAGCCACCGCTCGCTGGTGGTCACCAGGACGACGTTGCCGAAGCTCTGCAGGGTGAGGATCCGTCCCGGCACATGGGCCCGCCAAGCGGAGACCCAGGCGGTCGGCGTCTTGGGTGTGAAGGCGATCAGGTCGTTGGTCGCCGCCGCGGCCCTGATCACCAGCCCGGACTCGGTGCGCACCGGCGCCAGCGCCTGCGGCGAGCCACTCACCCGCTCCTGCCCGAAGGTCGGGTCGATCGAGATGGCGTCCAGCTTGTGCTCGGTCCAGCTCTGCGGTGCGGTCCAGTGGGGCAGCGGTCCTGCGGTGTCGGGGGCTCGGGGCGGGATCGTCGTGCTCTGGGTGGTCCGGGTCGCCAGATCGGCGTAGCTCTCGGTGGCCGCCACCAGGCCACGGTCGCGGCACCAGGTGCGCTGCAGGCTCACCGTACGGCCGGGCTGGCCCCGCTTGGAGGTGTAGCGGATCTCACCGGTCACCTCCAGGCAGTCGTCGTCCTCGGCCGCCACGGTCCGGAAGTCCGACCAGTAGTCCAGTACGTCGTTGGCCGAGCCGCTGCCGGTCCAGGCCGACCCGACGGCCACGTCGGCGGGCAGCTCCACCAGGGCGGGCCGGTACACGTACCCCGTCCCGGGCCTGCTCTCCCCCAGCACCTCCACCGCGCCGTTGGTCCGGTAGACCCGGGTGGTCGGGTACGGGGCGGCCGGGTCGTCGTAGACCGTGCTGATGGTCCGCCAGATCTGCACCGTGTCGGTCTGCTCGCCGACCTCGGCGAACAGCCGGCTGCCGAAGGCCGCGTCGGTGCTCAGCAACCCGGTCACGCCGGCGAACCGAGCCGACTCGGTGACCTGGGACCGCCGTTCCGTGGCCGACTCCCGGGTCGTTTCCACCACCTCGTACACCGCCATCCCGTCGGCCGGCAGGAACGCCGTGGCCGCGGTCCGTGGAGTGGTGAAGCCGATCGTGTTCCAGGCGAAGGTGGCTCCGCCGATCAGCGCCCCGATCAGGGCCAACACCAGCAGCGGCGGCCACCAGGGCCGGTCGGGACGCGGCGGCGCCCAGGACGGGTCGACCGCCGAGTACGCCAACGGGT